>JANWXX010000003.1 GCA_025057345.1 Polyangiaceae bacterium
TAGGCGAGCCGATAAGAAACAGGATGTAATCGGTGTCGGAGAGAACCTTGTCCTTGGGCGAGGCCATCGTAGGATAACAGCCCGACATCACACGGTATTCCTGGGTGGGTGCGTAACTCCTATTATATTTTCTTCGAAGCCACCTCCGATGGTCTAGCCTGGGGGCCACGTTTCCGAGGGGTGCTTGCACGGAGGAAATGAGCCTTGCGCTCACCGTATGCCTCCCAAGGGGAAGATTCTGTAGTGATTGACCCAAGGACCGTGCATTCCTGGGCCATGCGGTCAAAATCCTCGACCGAGAGCGTCTCTCCCCGAACATCAAGAGAGACGCCGGCAGCCAGAGCGCAGGCGCACAGCTTGTCGGAAGAATAACCGAAGATACTCTTCCAGGCATTGCGGAGGGTCTTGCGGCGGGCGGCGAAAGCACGCCGAACCAACTCACGAAAGGCAGGAGTCTCCTCGGCGCGCGGGGGCCGGAGTGGGGTCATGCGGACCACAACGGACTCGACCCTCGGGGGAGGAACGAAAGCCCCAGGACGTACCAAGCGAACCCGCTCAATGGAGAAAGCTGCTTGAAGGAACACTGAGAGCGCGCCATAAGGCTCGCTATCCGGCAATGCTACCATCCGGTCGGCGACCTCCCTCTGAACCATGAACACGACCACCTCAACTTCATGAGCTTGCCGGGTGGCGATCTCAAGCAGGCAACCGGTGATATTGTAAGGAATGTTGCCAACGATGGTGCGGGGTCTGGGTCCCCGAACCAGTGCGGCACTCCAGTCGGCAGAGGCAGCGTCGTCCTCAAGCAGCACCAACTTTCCTTCGGTGATCTCCTGGAAGTAGGCTTCGCAAAGGTAGGGGATTAGCTCCCGATCTCGCTCGATGGCCACCACTCGCGCTGCGCGCTGGAGGAGGTAGTCAGTGAGCACCCCCTTGCCGGGTCCAATCTCCAGGACAGTACCGCCAGGGGTCGGAGTAGCTGCTTCTGCAATGACCCTGGCTGTGTTCTTGTCCGCGAGAAAATGCTGACCAAAGCTCTTCTTGGGGCGAAGATTTCTCATATTCACCTCTCGGGGCCCTCGTCGGGAGGAGGGAGGGGCGGGGGAGAGCGAGGGCGACGGAGGTGTTCAAGCTGGATGCCAAGACGACGAAGGGCAATTTCCTCGCGAGCGCGCGCCACTCGAAGCCTGCTCTGGAAGGCACGAAGCACCAGCGCCGCCTCGGGGCGGTCAGCAGGGATACCCTGGAGGGCAGGGAGAAAATCCGGCAAAATCCATCGGATTTCTGCGTAGCGACGGAGGTGCTTGAGGGCGCCGAGCAGGGGAACTGCGTCGTGCTCCGGGGGAGCACCGAGAAGGTAGACTACAGTAGGTCGAGGCTTCTGCTGGGCGAGCTTTTGGAGAAGGTGAGCAAGTTGCTTGGCCGTGTGGGGTCGCTCCGGATCGAGGCGAGGAGGTACCTCGACGCCAAAAGCTGCGAGGTACTGGCGCAGACGGCGCTCCTGAGGGGATGGGGCCAGGGGAGCCTCCGGGCGGAAGGGAGCACGATTCATGACAGATGTGGCACGTAGGACCAGCTTCTCCAAGTCGCGGCGGTCAAGGTCGGCAAGCCCCCGGGGGTCGAGAGGCCGGAGGTGATCTATCACCCTGCTGACCACATCCCCCTCGTCAAGGTCGCAGCGATCCCGGTCGTAAACCCCCGTGGCGGAGGAGAACATCTCGTGGATTCGGGCGCCGTGGGTGGGCCCCCGATCTGGCTTGATCAGACCAAGAACTCGGGCCCCTAGCACGGCTGCCCCCACCTTGTTTCCATAGCGTAGGTGGCGATCCACCAGTGCCGCAGCGTCATCAATCAGACCGTCGAGGGGGGCAGCACCTACGGGGCCAGCCCACAGCTCGACGGAGGCATCAAGGAGTATCCAGACCAGGGCCCGCTCCTCCCGCTCCATCTCCCGCACCATCAGTTTCCCCCGACGTCCAGAGGCCTTCCAGGCGATGCGCTTGAAAGGGTCGCCAGGGATGTACTCACGAACCTCTCGCAGATCGGAGCCTTCCCCCGCAGAGCGCCCGGTAGCGCCACCATCGGAGGCAAGGCGAGTCCGACCGCCGCGGGCAGAGCGAAGGGACACGGGATAGGAGGAGGGCCGGACATCTAGGCCGAAGGGATTGGCAAAGGTGAGGGGAACCTCAAAGAGCCCAGGAGCCCCCCGCACCTCCAGAGCAAGGCCGAAGATCCCGTGCTTGCCCACCCGTGGGGCTCGAACGCGCACGGTCGCCACCAACTTCCCTGAGGCTGGAACCTCCCCCTCTGCAGGCTCGATCTGCACATCGAGCTGGCTGGAAGCGATCACCCGCAGCCCAACGTAACGGGCCGCTAGGGTGTCCCGGTTGCGTACTTCCGCCTGAAGCTCGACGATTTCCCCCCGACCGATGATGAGGCTCCGCCGGGAGGAGCTCCAGAGCATCTCGAAACCCGCAGTCCGGATGCGTGCAACGGACACCAGGGTAGCAGCTCTGGCTATACTAACTCCCACCAGCACCGCAGCTCCCCAAGCAACCACCGCCGGCTGGGCGGTCACCAGCCCTACAGCCACCACCGCACCTCCAGCTATCGCAAGGTGGAAGGCGGTCTGGGTGGGGTAAAGCTTCATCAGACCACCCGGACCGCACGCCGATACCCGATCCGCTGGAGGGACTCGGCGATCACTGCCTCCCGCCCTTTGGGATCTGCTTCCACCTCAGGTACCATGACCAAGCGGTGAGCAAACACTGAGGGGGCGAGCGTTTGGAAGTCGTCAGGGCTCACGTAGGTGCGTCCCTGGAGGATGGCCATGGCCTTGGCGGCCTGCACAAGGCCAAGGGTGCCCCGAGGAGACACGCCGAGGACCACATGAGGATGGGAGCGGGTGAACGCAGCAAGGGCAGCGGCGTATTCAAGAAGATCGTCCTCCACGTGAACCCGAGCGGCGATGGCCTGCAGAGCCAGCACCTCTTCCCCGGAGAGAACACGGCGCATCTCTGGGGGAGAGGCATTGTGGGTACGGAGCATGGCGACCTCCTCCTTGGCAGCGGGGTAGCCTACGAGTACGCGGACCAGGAAGCGATCAATCTGGGCTTCCGGCAGGGGATACGTTCCTTCCAGGTCAACTGGGTTCTGGGTGGCCAGCACAAGGAAAGGATTGGGCAACTCGAAGCGGTCGCCGTCGATGGTCGTCTGGCGCTCTTGCATCGCCTCCAATAGGGCAGCTTGAGTCTTAGCGGGGGCGCGGTTGATCTCGTCGGCGAGCACCACATTGGCAAAGACCGGACCAGGGCGCAGGGTAAAGGCCCCTTCCTTAGGAGAGAGGACGTAGGTACCCGTGATATCCGCCGGCAGCAGGTCGGGGGTAAACTGGATGCGACGGACGGTGCAGCCAAGACCGATAGCAAAGGCCTTGACAAGGGTGGTCTTAGCAACACCAGGCACCCCTTCGAGCAGCACATGGCCCCGGGCTAGTAGGGCGACAAGCATCAGCTCGGTGATGCGGGGGCTCCCGATGAAAACCCGGCTGATCTCGGCGCGAAGCGCATCGAGGCGCTCACGGGCCGCCTGCACTTCGCCGGGCTGCAGCGCACTACTCACGACATGACCTCCCGAGAGTAGCGTTGCTCCTCAACGGATTTCAGAACCATTTCAACGATACGCTCAACTCGTTCAAGGGTCTGCCGTGTGACACGCACAGGCTGCCCGGAACTCACGGCAATTTCCACTCTTGTCATCTCAACAACCATCTTCTTCAGCTCAAGGAGGGCAGCACCATCGATCCACTGCCGACGGGCAAGCTCCTCAACAGCGACGGAAAGGTGAGGGGGGCGATCCATACCTAGGAGAGCCCCAAGACGCTCAATAAAGGCGTCTTTTTGCTCCAGAAGTACGAGGCCCCGGTGGGTACCTTCGGCGGCCAGGACGGCAGCACGCCCGGCAACACCGCCCTGACCGACCAGAGGTAGTCCTCGGGCAAAGCGAGGAGTGGGCGGTCGATAGACACGACCGCTCACCAACGACCCCCAAAGCACCAACCCCGTCACACAAGCTACTGCAAGGGCAAAGGAGACGCCCCGTGGGAGGCCCTCGACGCTGATCCGCTGCACTTCCGAGCGGGCAGAGCGAAACCACTCACGTACTTCTCGAGCTGCTGTAGAGTCAGCACCGTACACGCCAGACTCGCTAAAGCGATTAGAGACGATCACGAGCTTTCCCTGGCGAATTCCCCAGCTATCATCATCGACGAGGTAGCGCACCAGCCCAACGGCAAAGGCACGATTCCCTCGATAGCGAAGCATCAGATTGATGAGCGCGGAGGGATCCCCCATGGCAAATAGGCGGCCTTTGCCCACCTGACCGGCCACGGCAAGAGCGCAGTCGGTTTCGCCAGCAGCGCGGATCTTGAGCACCGTGGACAAGTCCGGGTGGAGCAACCCGGTCGGATGATTGGTCACCAGCCGATCCACCTCGGCTACCACTGGGTGGACCCCTCCTCGGCGCCCAGCCACCACCTCGTGGACCGGCTCTGCCAGGGCGAGGGCTGGGTTGCCTCGAAGGGCAAAGAGAGGCTTCCTCGGCGCAGGAACACGCCGGATCTGATAACGGGCCAGCACCTGGTCCCCCACACCAAAGTCGTCCACGATGGCGCCTCGACCTCCTGCCCGAAGGAAGGCGGCTAGCTCCTCGCTATCTAGAGTGCCCTCCGGGTGGAGGATCAGCAGCCCATCCGCAGGTGTCAGCGAAGTCCAATCGATACGATTGGCTGCAACCACGCGGGCCTCCCCAAGCTCCTGACGAGCCAAGTCAACGAGGCCCTTGACCCCTTCCCACCCAGGATCCTGAAGGTCAAAGGACTGCCCTATGGCCACCCTAGACCAAACAGAAACCAGCCAAAAGAGGAGTACTCCCAGGGGCCAGCAGCGCCCTGACGGAGGCAATCGCAAGGCGCGGCGGCGCCGGATGACGAGGGGCTCCACGAACCTTGCGACCCTAGCACATTGCATCCTGCCCAGAGGGCACGGATCTTGACCAGGGTACGCCTGTTGCTAGATTCGCAAGCAGGCCCTACATCCCCCCTCGCTCCCCACTGACCCCGCCACCGCGGTACTTTGGAGGCTCGTCATGCTGCCCCCGTTCATCATCGAGCAGATCCGCAAACGCGAGGAAGAAGATCGGAGGCGGCGCACCGCCGAGCAGCCGCGGATCGAGCTCCCAGTCAACCCCCCTACCGTTCCCCCTGCTCGCCGCACCGAACGCGATATCGACGACGAAGAAGATCA
Organism: Polyangiaceae bacterium; assembly: GCA_025057345.1. Lineage (GTDB taxonomy): Bacteria > Myxococcota_A > Polyangia > Polyangiales > Polyangiaceae > JANWXX01. The sequence goes on from JANWXX010000003.1 coordinate 5,304, forward strand.
ACGTCGCGGTGTCATCGTGGTCGAGCTTCTCTGAGTGACCCCCTTCCCTACCCGGAGGAGCACGACTAGGCTGCCCCCCGGATGAGTCTTCGTCCCTTCCTTTCGCTTCTTTCCAGGTTTTCGTCCGCGCAAACAGCGAGCTTGGGGCTTCTCGGGGCCTCCCTCCTCCTGAGCACAGCATCATGCTTCGACACCGATCAGGGTCTCCCCCCTCCCGAGCGTCGATTCTACTTCCCCACGGGAGTAGCCGTCTCTCCGGGGGGCAAGGCCCTCTTCGTCATCAATAGCGATTTCGACCTCCAGTATCGAGCTGGCACTGCCCAGGCCCTCGACCTGAGAAGGCTTCGGGCCATGGTCAACCGGCTCCGTTCACCCTTTGTTGGAGAGGCCGGGGCTCCCCTCGATACCAGTGGGGTCGACTGCCAGGCTGGAGGGCTAGGCACGAATTCCTCCAGCGACTCCCTCCTGTACCCAGGCCCCTGCGCCCCTATCGACCTAGATGCCCCCCCAGACCATCAAGGAAGCCTTATCCGGGCCAGTGTCGACATTGGAGCCTTCGGGGCCGATGTTCAGGTGGTGAGGCGCCCCCCCTCGCCCGGAGAAACCACCACGGAAGCACGGCTGCTGATCCCCGTACGAGGAGATCCCTCCTTGACCTGGCTTACCATCGATGACGACACAGGAGACGGGATTCAGTCGTTCCGGCTGGATTGTGGTCAAGGAAGTGGACGACGCTGCTCAGACGCTCACCGAGCCGGTACCGACCGGACGACTAACCTCCGTGACCTCACGCTGCCAGAAGAGCCCTTCGAACTTGCGGTGAACGAGCGTACCGATGCTGTGTTGGTGACACACCAGACCTCTGGAGCGGTGAGCCTGCTGCTTAACGGCTGGAGCAGCGGCGATCCCGGGCTCCTAACCCGATGCGCCAAGCTCCCCCCTTCCCCTGTTCTTTCCTTTGTGCTCGGCGGTCTTCCGTCCGGGGTGACCGGTACGGCGGCACTGCCGATGCCCCGATTGGCTACCCTCTATCCTGAGGAGATCCCCTACGCACCAGCCTTCCTGGTCAGCTACCGAAACGCTGCCCAGATCGATGTGATACGCTATTATGACGACTGTCTCTCCGCACCGGCACGGCCGTTCCTGACGCTGACAGGGCGCTCTGGCATCACCACCAACGCTGGAGGCTTTGACTCCCGGAGCATTGCGGTCGACCCTAGCCTGCGCAAGAGCTGCGAGGCAGCCTGTGCGGACAGCGACAAGGAGTGCCTGGCAGGCTGTGCTGGGGTTCCCGTAGATATCTACGTGGCCAACCGCACTCCCCCCTCGCTCCTCGTGGGCAAAGCGACAGGCTCGGTGAGCCAGCTCGGAGTAAACGATTCCGTCTTCTTTGGAACGACGATTCCTCTGGCACAGGGGGCCTCCCGGGTCCGGTTGGGGCACATCGTCGACACGAGAGGAGCCAAGCGCCCCCGGGCCTTCATCCTCTGTTTTGACGCTCGACTGCTCTACGTCTACGACCCGGAGGCTGCTGCCATCGAAGCGGTGATCACGACGGGGCGTGGCCCTTCCGCCATCGCTTTCGACCCAGGGATTGGTACACCCGACGGCGCTTCCAACTACGCCTACCTCGCCCACTTCACAGACTCTTACCTCGCCGTCCTCGATCTCGATATGCGCCACCCCGCCACCTACCTGACCTTCATCGCCAGTGTCGGTATCCCCACGCCACCCCGCGAGTCCTAAGGAGCCATGCGCCCACAACGTCTGCTCCAATTGTTGCCAGTTGGGGCGTTCTTGGGCCTCACTCTGGCAAGCTGCTCCCAGACCCCAACCAGTGTCCCACTTCGCTCCCTGGAGCGCTCCGGTAAGCTGTCTCTCCTCTGCCTCGACCTTGGAGCTCCCGACCGAGTGGGCTACTCGTTGGAGGACTGCCAGGCACGGCGCCTAGTCGAGCGCCCAGACGGCTCCATCCACGAACTACGGCTCTACGCCCTGGTCAACCAGACCACGCGAGGCGAAGTGGTGCTGCTGGACGTGCCCAGCACCGCAGTTCTCGATACCAACCCATCCTCGCCAGGGTACAACTTCCTCCAGGTTGGTGCTCAGCCTGTCGACATCGTCACCACTCCGGAGAGCACCGCCTCCTTCGTAGCCTCTGCTGAACCCAATCGCTTCGGTCTCTACGCCCTCCCCTCCCACAAGCTCCTCGACCGCCCTTCCCTTCTCTCCTGGCCGGCCTGCTCGCTCCCCGCACGTCCCGGCGTCATGACCCTGCTGATAGCCCCCACCGAGGGCCTCTGCCCAGGCCCCAACTACGTGGTCGACACCCTCAATGACTCCGGGAATCCTTTGCACCCCAACGGTGATCTCTCCCGAGAACAGCAGCGCCCTGGTGCCCGAAAGCTCTTGGTGGCGCTTCCCACCGAGGGAGAACTGCTTCTCATCGACGCTCAGACCCTCCTGGATCGCCCTCCAGGCAGCTTCGATCCATGCCCGATTGAGCGCCGCTTCCAGCTCGACGTTTCCGCAGATGCTGCCGTGCTCCCCGGCGAACCTCCCCCGGGGGACGAGTGCCCCGCTCGCCCTCCCCTTTCCAAGGCTAGCGTCTGCCCAGTGCGTCCCCCGAAGACTGTCGACTATTCTGCCTCTCAGCACTCCTTCCCGGCGGCCTTTGCCCGAGCAGAGAATACTCTCTACATCGCTGACAAGGCCACCCCTCGCATCCACGTCCTCGATGTATCCGACCCTTGTGCCCCTGTGGCCTTGCCTCCCCTGCTCCCCTCCTCTTTCGATCAGCCCTGGAGGCCCGTCTTCACCCGCTCCCTCGCCGTTAGCCCAATCACCAGCGACAAGAAGCGTTTCCTCTACGCTATCGACGACCAGAATGGCTCCGTCATGGTTTTCGACGTATCCGACGATGCGCATAGCCGCACGCCTGTGATCCGGAGCCGTCCCGAGTATTTCCCTTTCTCTCCCCGCGATCGTCTCGACCTCGGTGCTCCCGTCCAAGATCTTCTCTTCCTCCAACAGGATTACTTCCCCTACGACAGCGAGGGAACCAAGATACCTAACCTACGCTGCGACCCGACGGACCATACCGCACCAGGAGCCATTTATACACCGAACAGCGACCTCTCCAGCGGGGCAGGCCCCTTCCAGCTCCGAGGCATCTTCGCCCTCGCAGCGCTTACCACAGGGCAGCTCATGGTCATCGACGTCGACGACTTGGACGCACCTTGCCGCCGTCCGCGTCCTGACCTCTCCCTGCCTGACTGGGCGACCGGTTGCGACACCCTCTGCGGTGAGCGTGATGCAAGTGGGGCCTGCACAGCCTGCACTTCCAGCCTGAGTACCGCCCCCCATGCCTCCGGTGAGGTGACCTGCCGAGCCGTGGTTCGCCACGAACTTCGAAGCCGGAACTACCTCGTCAGCAGCGATGCCCTGGGGCGCAATGCACCAACCATCGCCCTACCCACCCTCAGCGTGAACAACGCGGCACTCCGCACAGATCAGGACGACGCTAACGAGGAAGCCAGGCAACATCCAAAGATGTTGGGTCCTACTCCAGACCCAGCCCGTCCCTGGATGCTCCCAGATGGGACACCTCTGGAATCCAACCCGGCGCTAGCCACACGCAACTTCCTCGTCCCAGATACTCGCGAGCCTCGAACGGCGCTTACCCAAGACTGGGCCGTGGTCTACGAGGGGGTGATCCCAGGGACGGCGGGTAAGGTGGGGAGGCTCCTGTTCCGGGAGAGCGATCCAACCAAACGAGGGCTCTACGACCCAAGCGGGAACTTTTGCTACCTGGGGATTCACGACCAACGGTTGGCCCGCCTCGATGGCCATAGGATTTACCCACGAGAACAGTTTCAGCAGCTCAATGCCTTCGCCCGATCTCACGCCGACTGGCTGGAGATCACCAACGAGCTGCTGGACGAGGAAGACCCTTACTGGTCCTCGGTGGGGGATCAGTGCAGCTTCCTTCGATGCCGGGCCACTTTTGGAACCGCCCAAGCTCCCACTCCAAACCGAAGCTTCCGTATCCGCGAGGCCTATCACGATCGATTGCTTCTCGATCCATTGGACCCTCAGGCCCCCTCCAACGCCCCTATCACAGTCCCAGATCCAACCCGCAACGGCGCCCCCCTCGACCCGGAATGCTGCTTCCCCACGCTGACCAGCTACCAGATCCGCGGTGGATCGACTTGGATCGCGGTCGGCTCCGCCTCTGGATTCCTCCACCGCACCACCTTGGGCCAGGACGGTCGCTGTATCTTCCTCGGCGTCGATACCAGTACCGGCGAGCTGTGCGACGCCTCTTTCCTCACCCGAACCAGCCGAATCTACGAGGTTCCGGCCATCAATGGCGCCCGTGACACGACCCCCCGCGCTTACAATGACCCATATACCTTCCATAACCCCTACTTCTTCTCTCTGATCTATGAGGGTGCTCAGCCCAGCCGCCGCGGCATGGCCTTTACTTGGTCCACTACGGGCGGCTTCCGTGCGCTGGAGATCAACCTAGGCCGAGGTTCAACCCAGGTAGCCCCCCAGGCTATGGTGTACCACCCGGCCTTGGGTACCGAGATCCTGATCACCGACAGTGCCTTCCAAGGAGTCATGTCTGTCGATCTGTTCCGCTTCGCTATCCGGGGGAACTTCCTCTGAAGCCGTCCTGCAGCTTGGTTCTCCGGAGGAGCACAATCTAGGATGGCAACTCCATCGTATCGGGTGAACCCGTGAACCTACGATCGTTCTTCATTCCTTTCCTACTGCTGATGGCAGCAGCTAGCTGCGACGACGATAAAAAGAAACGCCTGGAATCTATGGGGCTCTCGAAACCATTGGCTCCCCCGCCCTGGGCCAGCACATCTTCCAGCCTTCCGGCTCCCGAAGCTAGCTCCTCCACCGAGGTGGTCAAGCTCACCGGGAACAAAAAACTCCGGGAACGGCTCCAAGGAGGCAGTTGGTTCCGGAAAGTGACCCCTGCCCAAGAGGCAGAGCACAAGGCCGAGTTGGAGAAGGCCGAGGCAGCCCTCAAGAACGCCAAGAACGAGGCCGAACGACGCGCCGCCAAGGCCCGGAAGATGACCGTCGAGGACGTTGCCTTCTCTTGGACCGAGTTCTCACCCAAGAAGCGCACAACCAAGGCTCCTCCCAACCGCCTCGTTCTTGAGCGACCTTACGAAGTCATCAAGGAAGAAAACAACCAGATCACCCTCCGCGTTTGGGACGAGGTCAACCCCCAGGGAGGACTAGAGTTCTATACCTTCCTTGGAGATAACACAGTCAAGATGGTCCAGGGCGACAGCACCCACTTTGAAATCTTGGAACGCAAACAATGAACCGTACCTCGCACAAGGCATCCAGGGAACTTCAACCGCGAAGGTACAAGCACCTAAGGGGAAGCATCCTCCTCCTGGGGCTCTTGGGGTGCAGTTCTGCTCCATCGCCCAATCTGACAGCCCTCCCAGCCAAATCCGTGGCCCACGCATCTCCCACCGTCACCCTAGAACCTGCCCCTCCGACGTCCTCACTGGAGCAAGTACCCTCCCGAGTCCCAGAGTCCCCCCCTCCTGCTAGCTCCACCAGCGCATCGACTCCGGCCCCTCCGCTCCCGGGCCCTTGCCCGGCAGGGATGGTGCTCGCCGGTCCAGTATGCATCGATCGCTTCGAAGCTCCCAACCAAGAGGGGGAAAAACCCATCGTCATGGCCAGCGCACTGGAGGCAGAAACCTGGTGCCGCGAGCAGGGCAAGCGACTCTGTACAGAGGACGAGTGGATACGCGCCTGTGGAGGCCCGAAAGGTCAGCTTTTTCCCTATGGAACTTCTTATAAAGAGGGGGTCTGCAACGACAACGGAACCTGGAGAAACCCATCCTGGGGGAAACTAGCCAAGTGGCCCTCGGCAGAGGCCAAGGCAGAGGTCGAACGGTTGGACCAGCGGACCCCTAGCGGTACAAGGCCAGGGTGCGTTTCCCCCGAGGGGGTCATGGATACAACTGGCAATGTGGCCGAGTGGGTGCGCCGAACCCGAACCCATGAGAAGAACCACGAGCATGTAGCCATGGGCTGCTTTTGGGGCAAGTGCTTTCGGCCCCCCCACACGCCCACCTGCGACTATGCCAACTACAACCACCCGAGCGGCTGGCGAAGCTATGAGATCGGATTCCGCTGCTGCAAGGATCCGGAGAATGAGGTAAAGACTTACGAAAAAATTCCCCCAATACGGTGAAGCAACAGGGAGCGAGAGATAGAGTTGGGAGGGAAGGGAAGATTCGCTATGGTCGCAGGCGATGAGCAGCGTCGACGAAGGTGATTTTAAGTCAGGCCGCTTTAAGCCGGCGGCGGTTTTGGTGGGCGTTTTGCTACTGAGCGGAGCCGGAGCGGCAGGCTACTTCGCCACCCAGTCGTCGGCGCGAAAGCTGACTGCGGAGCAGATCAGCAACATCAAGAAGGACATCTATGTCCTCCCGCAAGCGGAGCAGATACCGAAATGGAAGCAGCTTGCAGAGGCAGGTAGCTTCGAGTTGCAACAGGAAGCGCTGACCCAGCTCTACTTCTTGGAGGACAAGGATCTCCCCATGATTGCGGCCAAAGCCCTTGACAATGTCGATCACCGAGTCCGGGGCGTGGCAGCGCAAGTGCTGGCCTCGGTTGCTCCTCAAGCAGCCGACGTAGGCCGCTCAGCATTGATCAAAGCGTTCAAGGAGGCGAACGACTCGGATCGACCTCAGATCGCCTGGGCGCTGGTAAACCTCAACGAGAAGTCACTCTTCAAAGAGATTCTTGAGATCTACAAGAAGGGGCATCTCGCCAGTGTTCAGCGAGTCGGAGGGGGGCGTGCTTTCGATGTGGAAACCTTTGCCCGGATGGCTACACCGGACGAATGGGCATCGTTCTCCGAGGACGAAAATGTAGGGCTGCGCCAGTTGGTCGCCAGCATCCTGTCCAAAACGGGAGACAAGAAATACCTCAGCAAGCTGATCAAGCTGGTGGGCGACAAAGATATCGAGGTAGCCCGAGAAGCTGCCAACGGCCTGAGTAAGATCGGTGATCCTTCGGCACTCAAACCGCTTCTTGATGCACTGACGCGCGCCAACAAGGACGAGCGGCAAGCGTTCCTCGAAGGTCTTCGGGACGGCATCGGCGGCATTGGGCTGGTGATGGCGCTACCTTCGGTGCAGAAAGAGCCTTACGAAGTCAACAAGCACCAAACGCAGCAGATCTTCAACATGCTGCGCATCCTAGCGGACCCGCGGGCTGCAGACCACCTGGTCAAGTACCTAGAAACCAAACCCGAACCGCACTGGATGACTGAGGCGGCGCTGCGCCTCGCCGAGATCGGCGACCTGCGAGCTGCCAAATACCTCGGCGAGCGGCTGAGGATGGACCCGCTCAAGATCTACGACAAGCAAAAGGATCCAGAACGTGTTCGAGACGACCTAGAGCGGGTGGTGTCAGCACGGATGCTAGCAGACCTAGCGGTACTGCACCCCGACAAGGTGGAGCAACTACGGAACGATGCGGAGGAGGGAGCTCTCTTCTGGGCCCATGATCGTCCCCAACCTCATGCCAATGCGCTCCGATTCCTGGCAGCGGTGGGGTCGAAGAAGATTCTCCCGGATCTGAGAAAATGGTCATCGCCGAACCGACCCATGCCTAAGGATGGGGAGTCGGGGGCATTCCCTCCAGAGTATGAAACGGCTCCCAGCGCGCTTCGGTACTTGGGCTGGACCAAAGACGACAATGGGTGGAGCATCCTGGAAAGGCAGCTCAACCGGCGTGATCCTAAGGACGATATCACCCAAGAAGGGATGATCGGTGCAGGCATCTCCATGCGCGGCATGGTGGTACGCGGACTGTCCGTGGGAGCAGCCCAAGGCTTCGCCCAATGGGGAGACAAGAAGGCATTCCCGCTACTGATGAAGCTTATTGAGGATGAGAAGCAGAATGAGGGTGCACGGGAAGAGGCCTGCCGAGCACTCGCCTGGGTTTCCGACGATGCAGGTATGAAGGAAGTAATCCACAAGGCGAAGGCGCTCACCAGCACCGACCCGAAGAAGCAGTTCATTCGGGCTTGCCTTATGGAAACACTCATCCGCCACCCGGTGCCTGCCCATGCGTCGGATCTTCTCGGGATGCTCACCAAGGATTACGACATGGCACTGCGTAGGCAGGTGGCTCGCGCCATCGGCTGGCCTGGCGTTGACAAGGCTACTGAGGCAGCACTCTTCGAGAAGATGAAGGATCCGGCGCTGATGAACGACGCGGCTCTGGCCCTGATCATCGGTGGCTCGGAGGAAGGGGCGGAACGAGCTGTCGCCATGTACAACAACAGCTCCCAAGAAGCCCTGGATGACCTCAAGGACGTCTACTTCAATTCTTTCGGGTACTGGTCCGACGAAGATCTCTACCAAGGTCGGATCTACCGCTGGGTGAACAATGCGGAAGCCATCGCGAAAACTCGGGTCAGGGATTCGCTCCAGGAGTGGGCGCGGCTTCGGCTGGGCGCCCAATTCAACAACCTAGAGTTCGACAATGGCCCTCGGTCGATGACCCGAGTCGTGCTCCGCTTCCGGCTGATCGACATCGCCAAGAAAGGGGATGCTGCAGCCAAGAAGGGTGCAGTGGCCACCTTGAAGTTCATGCGAGAGCAAGGCTCGTTGATGGCCCTCAAGGATGAAAAGGGAGATACCGGAGAACTGGCCCGGCGTGCCCTCTTCGAACTGATGAATCCCAAGAGCGTCGTCGGCGAGAAGGTGCCTGAGAAACCTGAGGCCAAGCCGGATGGTGTCAACATCCTTCCGCCCAAGTGAGGTGGTCGCAGTGCTGGCAGCGATGGCTGCCTGCGCCTCACCGATCTCCCTCCGTCCAACCTCCTCCTCCCCGGAAGCAGCCTCCTCTGCCTCTACATTCACCCCGCCCCCAGGAATCCTCCTGGAAACCACCTGCGTCACGACCGCCCACGAGCTTTGCTTCGATGCCACCGACAACAATTGCAACGGGCTGATTGACGAAGGGTGCGGAGTCAACTCGGGAGTGATCCAGGTGGCTGCCGCCTGGGCAGAGGAGGAGGCAGACGTGGACCTACTCCTCACCGATCCGGCAGGAGATCTCGCAAAACCCGGGAGCCTCACCGTCTCTGGCCTCGCCAAGGATCGGGATTGCCCCGGAAGCGACCGCAGGTGTCGGGGACAAAACATGGAAAATGTCTTCCTTGAGCCGGAAGCTGAACCGCTGCGGGGTGTTTACAAGGTCATCCTCAAACTGGAGAAAACCAACGGTGCCAGGCTCCCCATCAAGGTACGGGTAGGTGCCCGGGTAGGCCCCAGGGTCTACGGCTTCTCCGTTGAACTGGGGTTTCAGGGTGAAGAGAAGTCCTTCGAGTTCCGCCTCTGAGGTATCCTACCAAACCATGAAGCGATGGCTGGCTCTAGCGGGGTTCTCCATGCTCCTTTCCGTGGGTTGCGGTGATTCGGACGAGGGCTCAGACAAGGGTGCGGGAGGGGCCCCGCTGGGACCGCTGCAAGGTGAGGCTCACCCCGATTGTGATGTACTGTCCCCGGATTTCTGCGGGTTCCCTTTCCCCTCCAACTATTACCTTGTCGATGACCCGAAGATGCCTTCGGGCAAGCGAGTCGAGTTCGGCGCCAAGGCTTTGCCCGTATTCCGTAAGGGGATGACAGGGGAGAAAGCAATCCGTCCGGAACTCTTCTATACCCAAGACGGATTCTCCCCGGGGCAGGCCCCCCTCTATTTCCTCCGAGGGGCGACGGTGACGGGGCTCCCTGCCTACGATCGGATCGAGGATTCCCTCAAGACGACCTCTCCAACGATCCTCATGGAGGCAGAAACTGGGGAGCTTGTCCCCCACTTCGCCGAGCTGGATATGTCAGAGCCCAACCCCGACATCCGGGCGGAAGAGTCGGCGCTCATGATCCGCCCCGTCGTGCGACTCAAGGATGCCACTCGCTACATCGTTGCCATCCGCAACGTCGTGGATGCGGAGGGAAAGGTACTGCCACCGGCCCCAGCGTTCCAGGCACTCCGGGATGGCATCCCCACAGACCAGGCTGCCATCGAGAGTCGCCGCGAGGCCTACAAAGACATCTTCGAGCGACTTGAGAAGGCTGGAATTGAGCGGAAATCGCTCCAGATCGCCTGGGACTACTCCACGGCGAGCCGCGAGGTGAACACCCGCTGGCTACTCCACATGCGAGACGATGCGCTGGCCAAGGTGGGAGAGATGGGGCCCACCTATACGGTCAAGGCGGTGGAGACGGAGGGCATCAGTGACAAGCTTCGGGCCCGGGTCGTGCTGAACATGAAAGTACCGCTCTACATGGATAAAGCCGGACCTGGGGCGAGGATGGTTCGTGGCGAAGATGGGATGCCCAAGCAAAACGGAGAAGCTGAGTACGAGGTGTTGATTCTGGTGCCCAAGAGCATCGAGAGCGGTGAAAAGCACGGTATCCTTGCCAATGGCCATGGCTTGCTTGGTACCAAGCGGGAGGGCCAAGGCGGTTACTTCGCCGAGATGTGCAACCGGCACAAATATGTCGGTGTTGCCGTCGACTTCATCGGCTTCGCCGAGGAGGACTTCGAAACCGTTGCAAGCTCCCTCGGCGTCGATCCCGAGCTCTGGCTTAACGTGGTGGATCGCCAACACCAAGGGCACCTCAACGGTCAGCTCGCCATGCGAATGATGCGCGGACGGATCGCCCAAGAGGGGCTATTCCACGAAGGGAAGGAGATCATCCCCCCGGGGCTGCTGGATCCCGACAAAGCCTTCTACCGGGGCGACAGCCAGGGAGGCATCATGGGGACGGTCTACATGGCTATCTCCAAGGACGTTACCCGTGGACTCCTGGGAGAAGCAGGGATGCCTTACAACCTGTTGCTCAACCGCAGCGTTGACTACAAGGCCTACGAGGCGATCCTCAAGCCCAACTACCCGGACATGCGTACCCGTCAGCTCCTCATCGGTCTCTTCCAGATGCACTGGGACCGCACGGAACCCAACGGCTACGCTCCCTACATCAACGACAACCTACTGCCCGACACTCCCAAGCACGAGGTCTTGCTCCACGTTGCTATCGGTGACTACCAGGTACCTCCCCTGGGTGCTCACATCATCGCCCGTACCGTCAAGGCCAAGAATCTCGCCCCAGTCAATCGCTCCATTTTCGGCATCCCTGAAGATGAGGGGCCCTTCACCGGCTCCGGAATGGTCGAGTACGACTTTGCCCTCAAAGATTCTCCCATCAATACTGGACCCAACAGCCCCCCCGGCCAAGATCCTCACGACACCGTTCGCCAGATGGACGAATCCTACGACCAGAGCCATCACTTCTTCCAGACCGGTGAGATCAAGCGCTTCTGCAACGGTGCTTGCGACTGTGAAGAAGTCCTCGCTTCTCCGTGGCTCAACGACAAAGAAAAGGCAAGCTGCAACGCCGCCAAGAAGTAACGGGGGTGCCTTTCAGCGCCTTGCCTCCGGGTACAAGATTTCCTTCAGCCCTTCGGTCAGCTCCTCATAGAGCTCGACCTGCGTTTCTATCGACCGCCAGGCCCCCTCCACCTCGTTCAGCAGATACCGTACCTTCCTCGGCCTTGCGTTGAACTTCTCGTAGGTCACCTCCAACGCTCCAATCCCCCGATCCCACTCCACCACGATTTGGCCAGCCTTCCCTTGGCGCCTCAACCTCACTTTCTGGGCCCCTTCGCGATGCACATACAGCCCCGGCATCCCTTCCGGCCCCGTCAAATCGGCCACCACTTGCTCCAGTATCGCCATCCCCTGCCGGTCGAGCTGCAGACGCACATCCGTCTTGGCTTGCTCTCTCACCTCCTTCACCAGTTCCTTCAGCCGGTTTCGGTTTTCGTGATCCGCCATGGTCCCCATCCTAGCAGTCTCCGCAGTTGCTCAAGGATGGGTCATTGTTTTTCCTAGAAGGCCACAGCGGAGAGAGAGGGTTTGAGTGCTAGGTCTTTTCCCATGTGGAGCGCGAGGCTCAACCACTCCCGCTCCTGCTCGAGGGGTGCGAGATCCAGCAACGACAGGATTCCGAAGGGGAGCACGACTGTCTGCGAGATCTCCTCGCCCTCCAAGTCCACCTGGGTCCATTGCAGGTACCAGTCAAGGTAGAGCAGCGAGCCAGGTTGCTGGGAGAAGTGGCGGAGGTTCCCCTGGTTTACCAGCACCAGGAGCTGGCCTTGTCCCTGGAGGAGCACATGGAGCAGCTTGCACTCGGCGAATCCCAATACCCGCCCAGAAGAGATTGAGCCAAGGTGAGGAGGCGATGGTGCACCGTACCATTCTCCCCTTCCTCCTGGAACGGAGCCTACCTGGCGCGGGATCGCATGCCGCACGTGGAGAACCCTCCGTCGGGCTACATCGCCACCGGCAACACGGGCCCGTGGGGTTTCACTGCAGACGGCAATGTAGAGAATGATCCCTTCTACTACGGAACCTTCTACGCGACGGGGTTCCGGCCCTATCGGATCCGCGGAGCACTAGACAAGCTGCTGACCGAAAAGGGAAAGCTGACCAGGGAAGACATGACAGACCTCCAGCAGGATGTGGAGAGCCCCATGGCAGAGACGCTAGTCCCGCTGATCACTGGGGCAGCAGCAGCGGTACCATCGGACCCGGCGCTAGCAGAGTTCCAGGGGCGGGACGACCTGATGGCGCTCGCCGAGGCTCTGGGCTCCTGGGATCGACGCTTCACCCTGGACTCGGGGCCAGCGCTCCTGTTCCTTGGAGTCGAGTGGTTCGCAGCGAAGCGCCTCTTGGAAGGGCTAGCTTCCAGCTTGCTGTTCTATGGCATCATGGAGGAGTCCCCGCCCTTCTTCCTAGGTCTGCTGCGGAACATCCTTACCGAGCGCTTTGCCGGGGCCTCAACGCTTCTGCCCCCAGGAGGAAAGTACGAGCTGATGATGCGATCGCTGGACGACGCTGCCAAATGGCTTACCGGGGTCTTTGGCTCCGCAGATCCCGCCAGGTACTCCTTGGGTCAACTTCATGCGGCCGAGTTCCCCACAGCCTACGGTGGGAAGCTGGAGATCGGTCGCTTCCCCACCCCAGGAAGCTCGGACACGATCAACGTGTCACCGGCCCCCTTCTCTGGGGAAGGAGGCAAACCGCTCCCGAAGTTTGCATGTACCGAGATGGCGCTCTATCGGATGGCGCTCCAGTTCGGCGACGATGGTGTACCAGAGGCGACCTTCAACCTGGCTCAAGGGAGTGACGAAACCCCAGGGTCTCCCTTCTTCTCCAACTTGCAGGAGGACTGGGTGGCGGCAAGGCATCGGCCTTTGCGGTTCCGCAAGGCAGAGGTCGAGGCGGCCAAGAGCAGCGAGGTCACACTGCCCGCTGCTCCCTGATTGACGCCGGAGCCGAACGGTACCAGGGGTGGAAAATCATGCTGTCTCTGCGCCGCTGGCTCCCCTTGTCGCTTCTGCTCAGTACTGCCTCGTTCTTGCCCTTCTCGGTGGTGGGCTGCTCCTCCGAGGAGGAGAGAGAGGCGGTAACCGGAGAAGGCGACGAGATCGTCAACATCCCCCACACGGATGTGAAGAACCAGTCCATTGGGAACTGCTGGACCTACGCCACCATCGGCTGGGTCGAGTCCATGCACCTACGGGCCACAGGGAAGTCGCTCAACCTCAGCGAGTCGTACCTGACCTACTGGGATTGGTACGAGAAGTTGGTCAAAGAGCCAGGGAGCGATCAGCTCAAGACGGGAGGCTGGTTCGCCACGGCTGTGAAGCTGTTCGACCGCTACGGATTGGTGGACGAAGGGGTGTTCATTCCAGAGGAGGCGGAGGCGGAGCGATCCGCACGGCAGTCGGCAGCAGAGGCAGCCATCAATGCCTCGATGAAAGACGGAGCACTGAGAAAGAGCCGCGATCCCAAGGTGGTCCGTGACGAGCTGAACAAGGCGTGGAAGCTGTCTGCAGACGTCGTCGCGTCGCTCAACGAGATCTTCGGGGAGGGGGCTCCAAGGCAGCTTACCTCAACGATCAAACTCCCGGCGAAGTTTCCCCTGCGACGCACCTCCGACATCGACGTGCTCAGCAAACGGCCAGGGCAAGCTGCTACCAAGGCCAAGCTTAAGGATGTGATGGGTCGCTGGCAGGAGTTCCCTATGCCGAGCAGTGCAACCTCACGCCGAGCCTACTTGCGGCGAGTACAGAAAGCACTCCACGATGAGCATCCAGTGATCATCGTGTGGGATGTGAGCTGGGGCTCCCGAGACAAAGTGGCCGGCTCGTTCCCGGCGATGAAGGCGGACGCGAAGATCGATGGGCGCCACATGACCCTCTTGGAGGACTACCAGGCGACCAACGTGCCGAACTTTGGTCTCCTCCCTGCAGGTATCACCATTACGGATACCAAAACCCTGAACGCAGCTTTGTCCGACCAGACGACGATTCAATTCTTCCGAGTCAAGAATTCCTGGGGACAGACGGTAGATCCGAGCGGTTCCGGTCAGTTCAAAGGATACGTCGATCTCTATGGTGATTACCTCTGGCCTAGCAATGGCGCGCCCAACGGATTGGTTAGCTTCATCTTTCCCTCCGAGTATACGGACGCCCTCCCCTCCGGCCTTGAGCCTGATCGCTGTGCCAGCGCAGCAGATGGTGCTGTTTGCGGCGCGGTGCTAACCAGCAACGCATCGGACAAACGCCTTTTCGTCTGCAAGGAAGGGAAGACAGCTTCCATGACCCTCTGCGCAGGTGGATGCAGCAAGGCCGCCTGCCTCAATCCACCGCCCCCCAATCCTTGCGCGGACATTGGTGTGGATGCCCCGGGGCTCTATTGCGGTGACAGCCTGGCAATGCTCCCTTCGGACCCAGGGTACAACCACCTCTATAGTTGCCAAATTGATCCAACCACCAAGAAGTGGATCTCTCCCAGCACACCCTGCCCCCAGGGTTGTGCTCCTCAACCCCCCGGTATCCCGGATCGCTGCAAGTGACTCTCAGCGCTGTGCGAGGTCGCTAGGTTTCCGGTACGATGCTCCAGCCTCCTCCCCTCCCCCGGACCCTCGAAGCCGCTCTTCGCGATCTGCGAGATCCTTCCCCGGCGGTGAGGGCGTCGGCTGTAGTTGATTTGCCGAGGTACCTGGATACGGATCGGTTCCTGGTCATTGCGGCACTACGGCAGGCCCTGGAGGATCCACACCCGACTCCTCGGGCCACGGCGGCCACAGCGCTAGGGGAGCACCGGGTGGAGGAGTGCGTGGACGATCTGGTGCGGCTGGTGGAGGATCCAGATACGCTACCAGGCCAGATGGCGCTCGATGCATTGGGGGAGATCGGCACCGAGGGAGCGCTACGGAGGCTGCGAGCTGCGCTGAGAGATGAGCGCCCCGAACTCCGGTTTCAAGCTGTGATGGCATTGCCGAAGAGGCTTGACGACCACGAAGCGGACTGCGTGCTCAGCACTGGGATTCAAGACGAGGACGAGCAAGTACGCTACATCGCGCTGCGGACCGCCGAGGAGCGTTGGTGTACACCAGGAAGGGCTCCGCGGGTGCAGCGAGCGGCCCGTGCAGCGCTAGCCGACCGGGTGGATGCGGTCAAAGTGGCAGCAGCGCTGCTCCTGGCATCCTGGAGGGATAGCGAAGGCGCAGGAGTGCTGCTGAAGGTGCTCGAGGGCCAAGTACGCCCCTCAGAACTCCAAGATGAGATTGCAGCGGTAGAGGCGGCGGGAGCACTTGGTCTCCAGGAAGCGATCCCAGCGCTGGAGCGGAGGGCCTTTGGTGCCGCACGGTTCTTCCGGGAGCGCTGCTCGTTTCATGCTCGGATCAGCCTGGCAAGGCTTGGGCATCGCAGGGCCCGGGAGGAGATCCTAAGCGGGCTACGAGCCTGGACTCGGCTGAAACGGGACGAAGCAGTGGTCGCCGTGGGCAAGGCGAGGCTCCTGGAGGCCCGCTCTGCCCTAGAGTCCCTACGAGAGCGACCTGGGCGAGTGGATCCCGTGCTGCTGCGAGAGGCCCTCGAAGCGCTGGACGAGGAGCGCTAACCTCAGAGCGTGCAAGCATGTTGGAACGCAGTCCGCTTGGACCCGAAGCGCCCTCCCGCGGAGGGGCACGTGGAGAGCTACTTCTTCAAGCTCAACGATCCAGAGGGGTGCCGTGCTCTCTGGGTCAAGGGGACGTTGTTGGTGAAGCCAGGACAAGCTCCCCGAGCAGAGGCTTGGGTGATCGCCTTCGACCGGACGAAGGGAAACCGGGCAGCCAAGCTGGAGCGACCGCTACCAGGGGGCTGGACAGACACGATCCGCTTCTCAGACCGGGAGCTGGACGTGCGGATCGAGGGCATTCACCTGGGGGAGCGAGCACTCTCAGGAGCAATCCGAGAGTCCTCCGGGGTAATTCGTTGGGAGCTGAGCTACGAGCCTCGCCAGGGGCCGCTAGTTCCCTTCCCGTTCCTGGCGATGTACCAGAGGTCGTTCCCTCGCTCCAAGCTAGTGTCCCCGGTCTGCGATGCTCGCTTTCACGGGTGGTATGAGGTCGACGGAGAGCGAGTCGAGGTAAAAGACTGGCGGGGGATGCAGGGGCACAACTGGGGGAAGAGCCATGCTTTCCGCTATGCCTGGGCCCACTGCAATCAGTTCGAAGGGCACGACGATCTGGTCTTTGAGGGATTGACTGGCCAGGTACGCTTGGGGCCGGCCGTAACACCCCCCATCACCCTTCTATGCTTGCGAATCCGGGGGGTTCGCTATGACTGGAACCGCCCCCAGGACTGGCTCCGAGCAAGGGCAACCACCACCCCACGACGCTGGGAATTCCGGGGGCGTAGCGACCTGGGGATCTTGGAGGGCTGGCTGGAAGCGCCCATGGAGAATCTCGTGGGGTTGCTCTACGAGAACCCGACGGGTCCGGCTACCCATTGCCTCAACTCGAAGCTGGCTCGGGCCGAGCTATGGTTTCGCCCTACCGGGCGCCCTGCATTGCGGCTCGAAAGCAAGGCTGCCGCCCTTGAGATAGGTACAACCGATCCGAACCACGGCGTTCGAATGTATGTATAAATTTCTTCTTGCCTGCAGATGCATGAGAGAGTTGCCAAGACGGCACCAACACGTCAACATGCAGGGTGCGATGTGAGCTGGGGGGCCTCCCCAAATACGGTTTTGACTGGTCAACGCCGGGCTATCCCCCCACGCGACAGCACCCCCCGAGGAGATCACGAGAATGAAGTACAAGCATGGCTTTTGGACGATCTTGGGCGCTTCTGCACTCAGCGTGAGCTTGCTCGCCGGCTGCGGCGAGGAGGATCCAGCGACCCCTCCCCCTGGTGCAGGTGGCACCTCCGGCTTGGCAGGCAACGGAGGATCCGGTGCCGGCGCTGGCGGCTCCAGTGCAGGTGCAGGTGGCTCGAAGGCTGGCTCAGGTGGCTCAGCTGGCACCGGCGGCACTTCGGCTGGCACCGGTGGCACTTCGGCTGGCACCGGCGGCACTTCCGGGGGCAGCGGGGGTAGCAGCGGGGGGTTCAACGAGGCAGTAGAGAACATCGGCGTAGAGTGCCAAGACGACGTGGATTGCGGCCCTGGCGGCAAGTGCCTCGCCCCCTCAGGAACCGATCTCTTCGATGGGGCCCCCCCCGCTGGCCACTGCACCATCGACTGTACCGCCTGGCTTAACCTGCCCGATGCCGAGAAGGAGACGACTCCCTATCCCTGCGATCCCGACGTCAACCTCTCGGATCCCAACGCCAACCTCCAGCGCCTCTGCCTCAACGTGGCGGAGGAGGGACAGCCGGCCAAGGGTTATTGCTTCGAGCGCTGCGACTTCGGCCAACCCGAGTTCGAATTCCTCGACAAGCTTGATCCGGACAAGTGCAACGGCCGCGAAGACACGGTCTGCTTCCCGCTCAACGATAGCAAGGGCATCTACACTACCGGCTTCTGCCGTCCCTTCTGCCAGAGCGACGACCAGTGTGACAGCGACCTCAAATGCGACAAGAGTACCGGCGTCTGTAGGGCCAACGTTCCTACCAACAAGAAAAAGAGCGGCGCGCTCTGCACCCGGAAGCTCCTTCCCAACGGAGAGGTCGACACCAGTGCAGAGAGCGAGTGCGAGAGCGGTATCTGCTCACCCATTGATGACCCACTCAACCCCGACCGCAAGGATCTGGGCATCTGCATCGACATCTGCATCATTGGCTCCCTTGAGTCTTGCGGCGGCCCCAACAGTGGCCTCTGTATCTTCTTCGGTCGCGCAGAGACAGAAGATGGCACCATCCTCACCGGAGGCCAGAACGATCTAGGTCTCTGCGCCAAAACTACCCCCGCCAAGAAGGATACTGACTGCCCCTGGCAAGCGGGCTGGTTCCACCGTACCTTCAACTCCCAAATCCCTGCCATCTGTCTCCCCTCTCAGGAGTGCGAAGTAGACAACGACTGTGCCTTCACGTGTGAGCAGAGCGACGACTGCCCCGAGGGGAACCAGTGCCAGTGCCCCCCAGGCAAGAAGTGCGACTGCGATCCAGAGAAGGACAAGGACTGCTCCCCCAAGCAGTGCTTCTCCAATGGGCAGCCCAACATCGGTACCCTCAAGTGCCGCGCAGTACCTGAACTCTGCGGGAAGTCTTTCTGCATTGATCACGTTCCCCAGGGCCTCCCTGCCAATGATCCCCTCGTCGATTGCTCCAACGTCGGAGGGTCCGGCGGCGCAGCGGGCTCCGGTGGCGGGGCAGGCTCCGGCGGCGCTTCGGCAGGCTCCGGCGGCGCTTCGGCAGGCTCCGGCGGCGCTTCGGCAGGCTCCGGCGGCGCGGCAGCCGGGAATGCCGGACAAGCCGGCGGCAACTTAAGATCCGCTCCCCCTGGATGGCGCGGGGTTCCCCTCGAACTGCGCGCCATCTTGCTTTTTGTCTGCTAAAGCAGGTCCGGTATGCGCTCCTCCTTTCCTCTCATGGCGCTTGTCCTGGCAGCCATCATCCCTGCCTGCACCTGCTCTTCCCGAAAAGAATCCTCAGCTTCGACCTCACCTGCGGAGGCACCGAGCGCCCCCCTGGTCCGCCAGGTTTCCTCGCTCCATCTACCACCTAACTTGAGGCTCCCGGGGGGACGTTTGCACATCAACCCCGCGGGGTTGAGACCGCTGCGCTCCGCCTCAGGCTCGGTTCCCTCCGCATCAGCACCCGTACCAGCATCCGTCGTGGCCCCCTCCTCGGCACATTGACGAGTGTCTTTCCAGACAGAGGCGGGGGAGTGTAGGCTCCGCGCTCAATGACGATGCCGCCACTCCTCTTGTCGGATACTGGGCTCTTCCGGGTACTGGACGACAATCTTCAGGCCAACCCGGATGCAGCGCCTGCGCTCCCTGAAGCGCTGTTGCTGCGGATGCATCGGGAGATGCTGCGGCTACGACTGCTCGAAACCCGCATGGTGGTACTCCAGCGACAGGGACGCATAGGATTCTACGGATCATGCACTGGGCAGGAAGCAGTCGCCATCGCCGCAGGGTGTGCGCTGGAAAAGGATGACTGGGTGTTTCCCGCACTGCGAGAAAGTGCCATCATGTTGGTCCGAGGGTTCCCGCTCACAAGGTACCTGGCCCAGGTCTTTGGCAACTCGCGGGATGTGCTCAAGGGCAGGCAGATGCCTTCTCACATGAGTGGGAAAGCAGTGAACCAAGTAACATGGTCCAGCTGCATCGGTCCCCAAATACCGCAAGCAGTAGGGGCTGCAATGGCGATGCGGCTTCGCAGAGATCGGAAGATTGCGGTAGGTTTTTGCGGGGATGGTGCGACCAGCCAACCTGATTTTCACAATGCGCTGCTGTTCGCAGGGCAGTTCCAGCCGCCCTGCGTATTGGTATGCCAGAACAATCACTGGTCCATCAGCGTGCCGACATCGAGGCAAACAGCAAGCACAACCCTTGCTATCAAAGCGCGCGCCTACGGAATCCCAGGATATCGGGTGGATGGAAATGACGCGCTCGCAGTCTATGCAGTACTCCAGTATGCGTTCGATCGAGCCCGCAGGGGAGAAGGTCCCTCCTTCGTGGAGTGCGTAACCTACCGGATCGGCGCCCATTCGACGAGCGATGACCCGACCCGATACCGATCGCAAGACGAAGTGGAGGCGTGGCAGCGAAAGGATCCGCTGGCACGACTGGAGGGTCATCTGCAGAAGCGAGGACTGCTGGACGAACCAAACGTGGAGACGATGAAAAGAGAGCTGACTGCGGAGATCGAGGCAGCGATTCTGGAGGTGGAACAAGCACCAGTGCCGGCGAGGGCAACGTTGTTCGACGATGTGTACGCGGATCTCCCGTGGCACCTGCAAGAGCAGCGGGAAGAACTACTTCGCCTGCCTGCAGCGGCAAGTCATGGGAGCGGACACTGAGGGTGTGGCCGGAGTGGTATCCGGGGCAAAACGCTGCTAGGTCTGGGCCTGCACCGAGGGGTCTGCAGTGGCCCCCGAGAAGGTTCACACCATGGCCAAATCCTACGATGCGATTGTGATCGGGGGCGGGCCGGGCGGTTACCCCGCCGCCATTCGCCTAGCGCAGCTCAAGCAGAAAGTGCTGTGTGTCGAGAAGGAAGCGTGGGGGGGGGTCTGCCTCAATTGGGGTTGCATCCCGTCGAAGGCCTTGATCTCTGCCTCGCACCTGTACGAGCACACGAAGACGGGAGCATCCATCGGGATCAAAGCGAGTGGAGTCGAACTCGACCCGAATCGGCTCCAAGACTGGAAGGATGGAATCGTCAAAAAGTTGACTGGTGGGGTGAGGGGCTTGCTCCGAGCCAACGGGGCCGAAGCTATGATCGGACAGGCGACCCTCACAGGGCCCAATAGCGTGGAAGTAGTTACCGCGGACGGTAAGCGAGAAACCTTCGAAGCCAGGAATATCGTCCTCGCCACCGGATCCTCGACCATTGAGATTCCCTCATTCAAGTTCGACGGCAAGCAGATCATCGGGGCGAAGGAGGCCGTAAGCCTCCGGGAGATCCCTCGACGCCTGCTGATCATCGGCGGCGGTATCATCGGCATGGAGCTTGGCGGCGTTTACCAAAAGTTCGGCAGTGAGCTGACGGTGCTGGAGGCGGCGCCCCAGATCCTAGGGGGCATCGATCCGGACGTGGTGGCGGTTGTCGAAAAACGTTATGTCCAGCACGGAGCCAAGATCTACAAGAATGCCAAAGCGCTGGGATACGAGCGGGCATCAGATGGCGCGCTGCATGTGCGCGCCGAAGTGAACGGCAAAACCGAAACTTTCGTTTGCGACGTGGTGCTGGTGGCGGTAGGCATGCGGCCAAACTCGCGGGGGATCGGCTGCGAGCAGGTAGGGGTGCAGATCAACGAGCGAGGATTCATCGTAACCGACAAGGTGGGGCGTACCAGCGTGCCTTCCATCTTTGCCGTAGGCGACGTGTCCGGTGGTCCGCTGCTGGCCCACAAGGCCATGAAGGAGGGCGAGGTTGCCGCCGAGGTAATCGCCGGGCATAAAGCCGAGAAGGATTGGGTTTCGATGCCTGGGGCAGTCTTTACCGACCCGGAGGTAGCCACTGCTGGGATGAGCGAAACCGAGGCTCGTTCCAAGGGTATCGACCTGCTGATAGGCAAGATGCCCCTGGCCGCTAGCGGCCGTGCCATGGCTGTGCGGGATACGGACGGGTTCATCAAGGTCATCGCAGACAAAAAGACTCACTTGATCCTAGGTTGGAGTGTGGTGGGTCCCAGTGCGACGGACTTGATCTCCGAAGCCCAGCTCAGCCTGGAGATGGCTGCAGTCCTGGAAGATGTAGCCCTCACCGTTCACCCTCACCCCACCCTCGGTGAGGCCATGATGATTGCTGCCCAGCACGCCCTTGGCCAGGCCATCGACATCCTGAATCGCTTATCCCAGGGAACGGACCACAGCAGGTGGCATCCATGCTACAGGCTGCCCCATGGCGATCTCCCTCGAAGCCGCCCAGTCTGTTCTCGCCTCTGTTACCGCCCCTGATCTGGGGCAACCACTCTCCGACCTGGGGATGATCCGAGATCTCCATGTACAGGAAGGTACCGCGACGTTGACCCTAGTCATCCCCATGTCCGACTATCCCCAGAAGGAGGCGGTCGGTCGTGCCGTGCGGGAGGCGCTCCTCGGGGCTGGGGCAACCTCCGTCCACATCCACTGGGATATCAATCCACTTCCTTTGGTGCAGAACATCATCCTGGTGATGAGCGGCAAGGGAGGCGTTGGCAAAAGCACCGTTGCCACCAACTTGACCATGGCACTCCACCGTGCCGGGCACCGCGTAGGGCTTCTGGATGCAGACATCTACGGCCCCAGCATCCCTACCATGATGGGCGTTGCAGGTCGCCCCATCTCCCAGGATGGCAAGAAAATCGAGCCCCTCCAGCGCTTTGGGGTGAAACTCATGAGCATCGGATTCCTCTTGCAGGATCCGCGATCCGCGGTGATCTGGCGCGGTCCTATGCTCCACGGTGCACTCCTCCAGTTCCTGAAAGACGTCAACTGGGGCCCCCTTGACTTCCTCCTCCTCGACCTCCCTCCTGGCACCGGCGACGTGGCTCTCACCCTAGCCCAGCGGGCCAAAGTGACCGGTGCCGTAGTGGTCACTACACCTCAGGAGGTCGCCCTGCAGGATGTCTACAAGTCGGTAGCCATGTGCAAAAAGGTTGAGATCCCCATCCTAGGAGTCGTGGAGAACATGAGCTACTTCGAGGATCCGACAGGGCAGAAGCATTTCCTCTTTGGCGAGGGTGGCGGCGCCAAAATCGCCGAGTTTGCCGAAGCGCCCCTGCTAGGCCAGCTCCCCCTCGACCCTCGTACCCGGGAATGGGGCGACGCAGGTACCCCCGTCATCCAGGCTGCTCCCCAGCTACCGGTTTCCCAAGCCTTTGCTACCATCGCGGAGCGCCTAGTCGAGCGTGCGGCTTCCCTTGGAGGGGCGTCCCCGGAGGGAGGCCTGCTCATTGATCGTTCCGGCGGTCAGGGGCGTATCAAGCTTCCTGTCATGCGCTAAGGACCACCCCTTGCCGGCTCGCTCTGGGGCCTCTCCCTCACCGTGCTGGTGGCTCCTTGCCGGGCTCATCTTCGCTTCTCCCGCCTCTGCCCTGGATCCTCCCTCAGGCTTCCTTCCTCGCTTCGACCTTGATTCAGGTCGCTCAAGGGTGCTTCCTCCCGAAGTTGACTTGATCCGTTTCGCTACCCACGGCGAGTACCAGCTCCGGGGCCAGCTCCAGAGCGACCCCATCCTTCAGCCCCCGGCTGCGGAGCCAGGCGCGGCTTCCCTGGGCCAGCGAGGCAAAATTCTCCAATGGTTCCGCACCACACCACGACTGCAAATCACCACCCAGGCGGAGATCGTCGGCCAAATCGACCTACTCCGCGGCCTCGTGACCGGAGCAACCACTCGCTACATGGATGCAGCGGCCATCCCCGAGTCCAGAGCCAACCCCCTCACCATCGACCCACGCTGGCTCTACTTCGAGCTGCTCCGAAAGATAGGGAGACTCCGGATAGGTCTTCAGCCTGTGCACCAGGGCCTGGGTCTTCTGTTCGATGACGGCGACCACCCAACGCTCTTTGGTGACTACCAGCGAGGGGATAGTGCAGTGCAGGGGCAGTTCACCTTGCGACCAGGCGGGCGAACGGGACAAGTCGCCCTCTGGGCCTCAGGTGGGGCCATCTTCCGGGATTCTTGGGCTCGACTCACCGAGGGCGACCTCGCCTGGCAGGGAATGGCTGGACTGACCTTGGGAGCTGAAACCAACCAGGTGGGCGCCTGGGGAGCACTCCGAAGCCAGCGTCGTCGAGAGGAGGCCCGTGCTGTTGAGCATCCCCTCCTGGAGCGCCTAGATGCACAGATCTTGGATGTACATGGGCGTTTCGCCACAAAGGCACCAGGAGCAAACGTCTACCTCTTCGGAGAAGGAGAGGTGGCACTTCTGCGAGGGGAGCTCCAGGAATATCGGAGCGAGCCGCAGAGGCTGCTGAGCTGGGGAACGGTACTCCGGCTAGGGATCGCCCATGAAGCCGGGGCACGAGAAGAACGCTTCGCAGACGCAGTGGTATCCGTCGCCTGGGGCAACGCCAGCGGCGACAACAACCCCCAGGATGGCACTGCTCGCCGCTTTGCAATGCACCCGAACCACAACGTAGGGCTGGTACTGTTCGACCACCTGCTGCATGTACAAACAGCCCGCGCCGCCACGCTAGCCCGATCCATCCCTGCCCAAGAGCGTCCCCCGGGGTTCGCCTTGTATCCAACCAATGGAGGGGTCGCCGGTGCGACCTACTTCAACCCGACGTTGGTGCTTCGCCCTGGATCGCGCCTCGATTTGAAGATCGGTTGGGTCATTGCCCAGGCCACCGCCGACCTGGTCGACCTGTATCGGCTCCTTGGGTCAGGACAGCGCACGAACCACCTTGGTGGAGCACCGTCGCAACGCAACTTGGGGATCGAGCTGGACGGCGGCCTTGAGTGGAGGTACCCGCTCGATTTCGACATGTCCCTCCAACTCGGGGTGCAAGCAGGGGTGCTGTTTCCCGGGGAGGCCTTCGAGAACGTGATGGGAGCGGCCTTGGCCCCCCAAGGCTTGGTGATTTCCCGAGTGGGATTCCAATATTGAATCAGAATCCGAGGAGGATCGGCTGGGCCTTAGCGACACGGGTGGAGCCCGAGGCACCGGGGCCACCGTCGGAGTCGGAGCCCAGGAAGCGGCGGTAGAGAGCGTCAATGCCCACGGTAGCCGTGAGGGAAAATCGTGCGCTCTCGGGAGCATAGAACATGCTCTGTCGCCGCCCACTCGGCCCGATCGTGTTCCCAAAGTTGTAGTAGTTGAAGGAGAGGTTCAGCTCTTCGGTAAGTTGGTAGTCGATTGACGTGAAAAGGAAGATAAACAGGCCATAATTCTGAGGGTCGTTGGAAGCGCGCTGAAGATCTTGCTCCGTCACGCGGCCGTTCATGATCTGCATTCCTTCCCCTTTGAGTGTGGTGGGGAGGTAGGTCCAGCGCTGGATGAAGATGGTATCGAAGGTGAAGCCGAGGTTGGGGGTCACTTGGAGCCCGGTATCCACGACCGAAAGAAGTTGATGGTTGACCAGCATCCGTCCGCTAAGCTGGTTGTCCACCGTGCTGAGCGTAGGATTGGCAGCATTGGTGCGGGGGTAGTTCCCAGCGATGGCATCGTCCAGCGTGGGGGTCGTGTGCCGAGCAAAGGCATGGGTGTAGTACATCGACCCGAAGATGCGGGCCGACGAGAACCAATCCCCCCCGCGGTTGAGCGGGATCATCTGCATCAGACCACCACCGCCACCCACGGCTGCGTAATTGCCGTTGGCCCGCGAGGCCGGCGACGTGGGAAAGAGTACACGAGGACCTCCGAGGAACATGGTCATCCAGCCGTTTTTCCGTACCAGTGCCCGGGAGTAGACCGCGTTGAACCACAGATCTCCCAGCATGGTTTGCCGGTACTGCGCGGTAGAGTCGTCGTTGGCGAACTCCTTGGTGGCATCAATACGGAAGTTGATATTCACCTTGTTCTTCGGATCGTCCGTACCCCAGATCCCACCAGCCCCATAGAGGTTGATGCGGGGCCGGAAGGATGTCCACGTCTGGACTGATGGGTTCCGGCTTTGGTAGTCGCTCCCTACTCCGACGGTTTCCGTGCTGACCGATTGGTCGAGAAAGATCGTAGAGCCGGCCCACACCAGCGGCTTCGGCCCCTTGCCGGGAGGGGCTTTCGGGGGCAGCTTCAAGGTTTGCTTGGAGGCCTCGTCTTGCTCGGGATCATCGCTGGAAGCAGGGGGATCGGTAGAGGAAGACTGCGCCCAAGCTGTGGATGCTCCCAGCATCATCACTGCCGCCACCGACAACCGCCACAACCATATCTTGTTTGCTCTCTCCATGGGCGTATCGCCTTGCTCTGGGTTTCCAGAGCCATACTCCGGCTCAATGCCAACCTACCAAACCCAAATCAGCAATAATCATACCCGTCCACTCACCCCCCGTTCCCCCGAAAATGCGCTCCTCCCGCTCGTACCGTCAGCCTCCTGACGGATGGAACGCGACAGGCTCGTAACGGACTGTCATCCAACCGCCGTGATCCAGAAGTCTACATTGTGCAGTTGGAGCAATACCTTCCCTCACCAATCGAATACCCGACATCCCTCCGGAAATACCCCAAGGGCCACTCACGGCGACTCCCCTGGATCCCGTCCGTACACGACTGCCCACTGCGTGGAGAATGGAAAGGACCACATTCCGTCTCCGCGTCACTGGCTTTGCGAGTCCTCCAGGCCCTCATCTTCCACCTGCACCCCACTCCAATGCGGCGAACGTACAAAGCCGACTCAACGGCCCACATCTTCCGCCCTACCCCACAGAGCCCCACCATCCCCACCCCTCGCGGGAAATTACCTTACCTCCGTTGGTCGCCCCGTTGTTGCAACCCATAAGAATTGTACGATGACCCCAGCACTGCCGAGCCCCCCCCATGGGACGACGCGGATCTTGGCGGCTTCCGCCTGGGGCTTCTCGGATTTCATCAACAATCCAACAATGCCGACGGCGGCACCAACACCCGCGACAGCAAAGGAAACCGTAGAAACCAGACCGAGGGTTTTGGCACTGTCGATGTCCCTGCTCTTGGAGCGGGGGCAGCGATCCCCCTCACAACCTTCTTTGATCGTGGAGGCACGGGAGAGTGTCATGGCACCGGTGATGGATCCGGCGATAAGACCAGCCCCGGCGAGTCCAAAGCCGATCAGCGGCATAGGTCGGAGAAAACTAGATTTTGTCTCCGGTGGTGGTGGTGGCGGTGGCGGTGGTGGCTCCTCGACAGGTTTCTTCTTTTCAGGCTTGGTGACATCGAGAGTCACTTCCTCGGTGGCGCCTGGTGCGAGGTTCACCTCAGCGGAGGAGGTCTTGGGTCCCTTGGCAACTACAGTGTATTTACCAGGGTTCTGGGGGATAGGCCCCTCAAGCGCGGCAGGGGAAACGGTGAGGTCGTTGATGGTGACCTCCACTGCGTCCGGCTTAGCCCCTTTGAGGACGATCTTAATATATCCAATCTTCTTTTTGGTTTCTTGCAGGAGTTTTTGGGCTTCTTCTCGAGCGCGAACAAAGGGTTCCGGCTCCTTACCCTTGGGGGGAGGAGGGATATCGATGACGGCCTGAGCAGCCTCAACTGCCTCCATGTAGTGGCCCATCGCTTCCAGGGTTCGAGCCACCTCGAGGCCCGTGGTGGGAACCTTCATGATCGAATGAGCTTTTCGGAAGGCATCGAGGGCAGTCTTGAGGTCCTTGTCTTCATCGCGGGCCTTGCGACCTTCGGCCATGAGCTGCCGTGCAGTCTCCTTAGCCTCTTTGGTGGCCTGGGTTCCCTGCGCCGAAGCAAGAGAAGGGAGTAGCATCGACGAGACAAGGAGAACCTCGAGAGATCGGGAGATACGTTCAGAAACCATCGTCGTGCTTTTTCGTTTTGCTACCACCCTTGAGGGGAGGAGGTTTGGTTGGAGGAGAGGCCGCGGGTTTGGGGGGAGAAGTGGTAGTTGTTGCGGTCTTGGCAGGCTCCGCAGTCTTGGCAGGCTCCGCAGTCTTGGCAGGCTCCGCAGTCTTGGCAGGCTCCGCAGTCTTGGCAGGTTCTGCTGTTTTGGAAGGCTCCGCAGATGCCTTAGCAGCAGCATTGGCTGCCTTGGTCTGCAGGGCAAGGAAACCCACTCCCGTCCAGACAGCAGCGGTGGTGAGGAGCGCACCGGCACCCACGAGCCAATGTTTGGCCCCTATCCTGGCGGTTTTCTGGATGAGAGCCGTGGGAACAGCGGGGATGGGTGCTGGTACGACGTCGGAGGGACCAATGCTAGGGAGAGCTCCGGGGGCTGGGAGGGGAGCAACCGCGACGACACCGGATTGAGGAGAAGCAAGGCCGGGGTTGGAGTTGCTGGAGGGGAAACCAGGAACCGGACGAGCAGGACTGACGGAGCTGATGGGGGCGAGATGAGAGCGACTGGAAACCATCTGCAAGGCGTTAGCGACCTCACGCTTGCGGGCTTCGGCGCGATCCCCCAAGAAGCGCTGGACGATGGCAGCCACCTCGCTATAGGTAGGTACAGGGCTTATGCAGGACTCCAGAGCCTGCTGCATCTCCAGGGCAGTGGCGTACCTATCTTCAGGACGATAGGCGAGCGCTTTGCGAACAATGGCGGCGAGGGAGGGCGGGACGGTGGCAGGGAGGGGCTTGGGGGGTTTGCCGGAGGTCAGGAGATGAAGGGTAGCGAGCTGATTTTCTCCCTCGTAGGGGAGGCGACCGGCGAGCACTTGGTACATCACGGTCGCGAGGCCCCAGAGATCGGAACGCCGGTCGAGGGCCTTGCCCATAGCCTGTTCGGGGGAGGCATACTGGATCTTGCCCTTGACCAGCCCAGCGGAGGTTTCCTGGCTCATGCGTCCTGCGGCTTTGGCAACGCCAAAGTCAATGAGCTTGGTGGTACCGCTGACGCCAACAAGGATGTTTTGGGGGCTCACGTCCCGGTGGACCACATTGAGGAGCTGACCGCGCTCATCGCGAAGCTCATGGGCAGCATGGAGGCCAGCGCAGCAGTCGGCAGCGATGCGTACCAGCACATCGATGGGGAAGCGAGCGCCTGCCTTGATGATGGCGTTGTAGAGCCTCGCGAGGGAATCGCCATCGACCCATTCCATGGCGAGGAAAAGAGTGCCGTTTTCCTCGCCGAGATCCATGATTTCGGCCACGTTGGGATGACGAATGCGCGCTGCCAGCCGAGCTTCGTCCAAGAACATGGTCTGGAACTCTTGGTCGTCGGCGTACTGGGGGAGGATGGTTTTGATGGCAACGAGCTTTTCGAAACCGTGCTTGCCAGTGAGACGGGCCACCCAGACAGTGGCCATCCCGCCCTGGGCGAGGGGATGGAGCAGCTCGTAGCGATCAAGCTGATAACCGGGCTGGAGGTGGGCTTGCTGGGGAGGAGGAGATACAACCACGGTAGGTCTAGTATTGCGCGGCTAGCGCCTAGGCGCGAGGATTTTCGAGGGCGTTAGAAGTCTCCGCAGCAACGGAAGCCGATGCCGCTAGAGGACTTAACGTTGCGGACGATGGTATTGCTGGCGCTGCAACTCAGGGCCGTGGCTTGAGTTGAGCTGAAGAAGCCACCACGGACGCGACAGGCATCGCTAGCACCGTCGTTTCCGGTACAAGAGTCCTCCCACTCTTGGACATTCCCACTCATGTCGAAGATGCCATCGAATCCGCCGACGCAGTTGGTGGCGCTCCCGACCGGGATCAAACCCTTGACACCATAGTCATTGCCGTTGCAGAGCGAGCCAGAGTAAACGTTGCCGTAAGGGTAGGTTGTGTCATCCGGTCCGCGGCAAGCGGCATACCACATGGACTTAGCACGGTCGTTGATCTCGGCGGCGACCAGAGGGCCGCCGCCAACCTTACCGCAGAGCCGCTTACCAGCCCACTGGCAGTAGGCGAAGGCGTCGCACCAATCGACCCGTACCACGGGGAGATCGAAGCCGTTCGCGGTGGGGGGCTGGAGGTCATCCCAGTAGGAGGTATTCCAGGTGCAGACCGAGGGAGAGCCGGTCACCGATTGGGGAGGCTGATTGCTTTCTAGGAACTGCTGGTACTGAGCAGCCGTCACTTCGGTTGAGTCAATGTAAAATGGGACACCCTGGCTACTCTTGGCAATGACCATGGTAGGGCCCCTTGCGGAGCAGACGCCATTTTCACAGACTGGGGTAGGCAGCTTGCATGGGATCAGGTCAAAACCCGTGCGGTCGGCGTTGCATACCTTTTGAATATTCCCCTGACAGGAGGTGTCACCGGGGTCACAGACGGGTGGATCACAGATTCCCTTGGTGCTTTTGCCGCACAAGGCCGCAGAGGCACAAGTGTCTACGGTGTCCCACCCATCCTGCTCGGCGTTGCACAGCTGAGCCTTGTTTCCAGAGCACCGTCGCTCGCCGGGCTGGCATACAGGCTTTGGGCATTTCCCGAGGAAAACACCCCGGGCACAGAGCTTTTCGTTCTCGCAAGACTCTACGAGCGACGTACCCTGCCCCTCGGCATTGCACTTCCTCAAATTGGCCCCGAGGCAGAAGAACCCGCCCTCCACGCAGATGTCGCACTGACCCAACCCCTTGGGATCACAGAACTGGTTCGCATTGCAGGGAGATCCCTTGGGAGTCCATCCATCCCCGAAGGCATTGCAGACATACAACTGCTTTCCTGAGCAGTACTGACTGCCAGGGGTGCAGCTGGTGCATTGGCCGATCGTAGCGTTGCAAGCACCAGCGGGGCACTGAGCGACGAGGAAGGTTTTGGAGCCATCTGCTGTGCACTGACGGAGCTCATCGCCGACGCAGAGGAAAGCATTCGGGGTACATCCACACAGGTTAGGGCGTCCAGGTGCAGCACTGCAGCTAAGGGGTTCGCTACAGGTGCCGCAGTTCATGGTCTGTCCGCAGCCGTTGTCAACATCACCGCAGTTGCGCCCG
>JANWXX010000400.1 GCA_025057345.1 Polyangiaceae bacterium
AGTGGGGTGCCTGGGGCTGAGAGGTTGAGGCTGCAGGACGGGTGGAGCGTTCCGGCTTGAGTAGTTGTCGATCCAAGACTCCTTGCTCGCTGATAGAAGCGGCCCGAACTCGGGAGCTCGCCCGGAGTTGGAGCCGATCCGGCAGGGGCTCGTCGGCAACCAGAGGGTGAAGGAGGTCTGGTCGTAGCTCGACAGCCCGGAGAAATTCCCGAAATGGAGCACGGATCACCGCAGCAGGGCAGAATCGCTCGGGGGAGATCCCGTCATCTTCCAGCAAGTCGATATGGGTACCTTCCTGGGTTGCACGGAGGCGAACCACTAGGACACCCTCCAGCCACGGGCAGCGGGCAAGCCGCGCGAGCACCAGTAGGATGCGTGGAGCGCCCTTGCCCGGCTCAGCGACTTCGTACATGCGTTGCAGCAGGGCGCGGATCCGAGTTCTGGGTGCCGGCATGGACAGATCGGTCGAAGGCGCCAGTGCTTGGTCGACGAGCACTTCATTCACTTCAAGGCAGGTCGTAAAGGAGAATTGCAAGACCACTTATGGTCGCCAGCTAAACGCTGGGTCGTCAAGGTTGGTAGTGCGTTCGGCCGCAGACCTCGCTTAGCCGCTTGAGCCGGTGCGCTAGTGCGTCGTCGAGGGCCCCAGGCAGGAGTCGATAGGCCCAATTCCCTTCTGCAACGCCGGGGGTGTTCATGCGTGCGGTGGTGTCGAGACTAAGGAGGTCTTGCACTGGCACGATAGCGAGGTTGGCCCGGGATTGGTGGGCTAGTCGGATGAGATCCCAGGAAAAATCGCTGCCGTCGGTGCCAAGGTAATCGAGGACAAAGGCGAGATCAGCTGCCGCCCGTGGGTCGGTGGCGGCATCTCGCTTCATGGCTTCGAACCACCCACGGCAGGTATCGTTGTCATGCGTGCCTGTGTAGACCACTACCTCCCGATCGAAGGTGTAGGGAAGAATATGGCGAGCCTTAGGGTCCGAAGTGAAGGAGAACTGGAGCACCTTCATCCCGGGGAAACCAAAGCGCTCTCGCAGTGCATGCACCTCCGGGGTGAGCACCCCGAGATCCTCGGCGATGATGGGCATGGGGCCTAGTGCTGCCTCCAGGGCTTGGAAGAAGGGAGCCCCGGGGCCCGGGCGATAGCGGCCATCCACCGCGGTGGGGCAGCTTGCCTCGATTTCCCAGTAGCGGTGGAAGCCGATGAAATGATCGACCCGTACCGCATCAAATTTCTCCAGCATGGAACGGAAGCGAGCGATCCACCAAGCGTATCCTTGTGCTTTGTGGGCGTCCCAGCGATAGAGCACGTTTCCCCACCGCTGACCCGTCTCGCTGAAGTAATCCGGGGGGACACCCGCCACCACAGTTGGCTCCCCGTCTGTATCGAGGAAGTAAAGCTCGGGGGACTGCCATACATCCGCGCTGTCATGAGCAATGAAGATGGGAATATCCCCTACCAGGGCCAGTCCCAGCGCTGCACACCGCGCCCGGAGTGCCGACCACTGACGGTGGAACTGGTACTGGAGGAACTGGTGGTAGCGAATCTCTCGTTTATGCTCTTCGGCTGCTTGCTTCAACGCCTGTGGCTCCCTGGTGCGGAGCGCGCGGGGCCATTTCGACCAAACCTGCCCACCATAGGCCTTTTTGAGGGCGCAGAAGAGCGCGTAATCATCCAGCCAATCGCGCTCTTTCTGGCAGAATATGAAGAACTCATCCCCGGGGCTCTTTCGGAACGCCTCGAAAGCGCGGCGGAGTCGCTCTTCTCGAAATCGCTCCGTGGCTCCGAAATCGACGCGATCCTCTGGGAGGCCTGCGGGAGCCACGTCTTCTGCAGAGAGCCATCCCTCTTGGTGGAGCACTTCCAGGCTGATCAGTGCCGGGTTCCCGGCGAAGGCAGAGCTTGACTGGTACGGGGAGCAACCTCCCGCTGGAGGAACAACGGGAAGCATCTGCCAGAGGCGCTGCCCGGCACGAGCAGCCCATTCGGCAAAGGCGTGCGCGGAGGGGCCCAGGTCGCCGCTTCCGTGGGGTCCTGGTAGAGAGGTCGGGTGGAGCAATACTCCGCAAGTGCGCTCCTGGAGCGAGATGGTCATGCGTCTCCTTTCTTACCCTAGTACCTCCCCCGCAGGTAGCACCGACCTCGGGGGGCTCCTTGTGGTGGCGGGGGAAACCTCGGGAGACGCCCTAGGGGCTGCCGTATTGCAAGCCCTCGGGGGCACTCACGTGGTTTGGGGTCTCGGAGGTCCGGCACTCCGGAGGGCAGGGGCTAGCCCGCTCCTGGATTTCCAGGCTATCCATGCCAATGGCCTGGGTGACGTAGTGCGGGTACTCCCCCGGGCTGCCGCGGCTGCCGTCCACCTTGTCCGGCAAACCCGCCTCCGTCGCCCTCGGGCGGCTCTTCTCATTGATGCCACCTCTTTCAACGCTCGTCTTGGGCGGTGGCTCCGGGCCGAGGGTGTTCCCGTTCTCTGGTGCGTGGCTCCCCAGATTTGGGCCTGGCGTCCAGAGCGTGGCCCTGCCCTTGCTCGCGCCATGGATCGTCTCGCTACCCTGTTCTCCTTCGAGGTGCCACTTTGGCGTTCCCTTGGCGTGGACGCCCGTTGGGTGGGACATCCGGTGTTGGACACGTCTTTCCCTTGCCGTGAGGAGGCTCGTTCCTCCCTTGGAATCCTTCCGAGCACCCCAACGCTCGCGCTGCTCCCTGGGAGTCGTCCAGGTGAGGTGGCACGCTTGCTTCCTCTGTTCCTCCAGGCAGCAAACTTGCTGAAGCGTTCGGATGGTATTCGCACTTGGCTCCTTCTTGCCCCCTCACTTCCTTCTGCGCTCGTGGTGCAGGCCATGCGAGCTGCTAGGTGCCAAGAAGTCCGGGTGCTTCAGGTGGCACCAGGGCAGGGGCTAGCCCCATGGCTTCCTGCTTTCGATGCAGCTCTCTGTGCCTCTGGGACAGCTTCTCTGGAGTGCGTTCTTGCAGCGGTTCCTCCGGTGGTTGCTTATCGGGTAGATGCGCTGACAGCTTGGTTGGCTCGCCGCTGGTTGCGGACCGAGTATGTGGCGCTCCCCAATCTGCTGCTCGGACGACGAGTGTTTCCGGAATTGCTCCAGGAGCGGTGCACGCCGGAGCAGCTCGCGCTGGAGGCACGGAGGCTGCTCATGGTAGGCCCCGCGCGGGAACCTCGCGATCAGCTACGAGCCACGCTGTCTCCGGAGGATGGGCTCACGGTGGGAGCGCGTGTAGCAGCGATGCTGGCCCCTCCCCCCGGAAGGTCAGCTCGACCCTAACTGGCAGACCTTGCCGCAAGCGCCGGAGTTATCCGGGTCGTTGGCGGGACCGTAGAGGCAGTCACGGTAAGCATTGTACTCAGGCTGACCGTTGGGTCGGGTGTCGTAGCATTGCTGCTGGCATTGGGCATTGCCGGCACAGATCTGGATGCAGTTGAGGATTCCGTTGCAACCCGGGTTGAAGGCTCCCGAACCGCCCTCCTTGTCCTCGATGCAGGCGGTGTACTCCTTCTCGCAGCAGGTGGGAATTTGCTTGGAGAGGCAGGAGGCGCAGGAGCCGGAGCCACCGAGCTTGCACTCATCACCAGTTTGGACCTTGCCTTCGTTGGCCGACCACTCGAAGGAGTCGAGAAGGACCGTGGAGTCGAGGATACCGTCGCCTGCATCGCTGATGCCGAAGATGATCTCAAACTCCTCGCCGGGCTTAACGGGCGCGTTGGTCTGGAGCCAGCCGGTGGCTGCATGTCCCTCGAAGCCAGTGCCTTGCAGTTCGCTGGTGCCGAGAGGGCAGTCGAACTGCTTTCCACCGTAGGTGCCAGGGCTGCACACCTCAAGAAAGCCCGCGTTGACGCTTAGGTAGTTCCCCTGTTTGTCGAAGGAGATGTTCCCGGTCTGCTGGTTGGCGCCCTCAATGAATTTCCCATCCTTGTCGCGCATGATGGCGACGAAGATGTCATTGTACTGCGAGCAGATGTAATATGGATACTCGTAGGTATAGAACTTGAACTTGAACGAGATCGACTTCGCATTCGTCGGCGCCCTCAGCCGGAGCTTAAGCCCAATGCTGTCGTGGAGGGGACCGGAGTTGATCCCGGGGCACGACGGCGAGTTCACCGGGAAACCCGTGGGGTTCGGGGTAGTGTAGTTCTTGTCGAAGCCGTTAGGGGACTGGTAGCCAGGCTGGCCTGGGATGCGCGCGGTGCCCGAGGAGAGCACCAGCATGTTGTCACCGAGCTGGTTGTCCACGTTCGGGCCAAACGCGGTCATGATGCCGCGACCCAGGTTCGCGGCGTTGGTGTTGGGTAGCGCTGCGCCGTTGAGCTGGACGTACTGGGCCGAGATGATGCCCCACTTGGGCGAATTCGCCGTGGTCGTCTGGCAGATGTCGATGGCGTTGGCGCCCTTGATCGGATCCGCCTCTGCCAGCGCAAGCCCTGTGTCACAAATCGGCTTCTCAACTTGAACGGCCGTGCCGTCGCAGTCCTCATCCACCTGCTTGTTGGCAGGCAGCGGCGCCCCCGTCAGTTCATCATAGTTGAAGAGGTCAAGAGCACCTGGGTTCACGTTGGGATCACAGTCATTGCAATCTTCGGGGAACTTGAAGCCGTCTGCATCCTTGTCGTCGCCCGGCTTCGAGTTGCATACCGTTCCACTGCCGCCACCGCCGCTTCCGCTGCTCCCACCGTTGCCGCCTGTGTCGCAGGGGGGGA
>JANWXX010000401.1 GCA_025057345.1 Polyangiaceae bacterium
AGCGAGCGGCACGAGGTGTGGGGACTGGGAGAGAGGCGATCCTGGCGAGCGCGACGAGGCTGTTTGCGGAGCAGGGCTACGAGGCGACCTCAGTGCAGGAGGTGGCCGCTGAGGTAGGGGTGACAAAGCAGGCGGTGCTGCATCATTTCGCCAGCAAGGAAGAGCTACGGCAGGCGGTTCTGGACGGACTGCTAGCCCACTGGAACGAGACGCTCCCGAAGCTCCTTGAGGCGGCAACAGGCTCGGGGAACAGGTTCGATGCGGTGTTCGGGGAGCTGTGGCGTTTTTTCCTGGAAGATTCGGACCGTGCGCGGATCTTCGTCCGGGAGATGCTGGATCGTCCCGAGGAAATGAGGAAGCTGCTCAGCGGTCCGGTGAGGCCCTGGTTGAAGATGGTAGCGTCATACATTCGGGCGGGATGCCAGGCAGGGCGGCACCATGGGGACGTGGACCCGGAAGCCTATGTAGTAGCAACCCTGCTGATGGTGATCGCGACAGCAGCGTCGAAGGCGGTGATGGGGGCAGCGTTGGAGGGAGATGAGATGGGGCGATTGGAGCGGGAGGTGTGCCGAGTGGCACGAACCGCTCTGTTCGTCGAGACATGCAAGGACGCACAGGTAAGGCGTAATCCTCCTCGGAGCACGAGGTCCAGGGGTGTCCAACGAGGATGAGGAGCAGACAATGAGCGAGAATTTTTATGCGGACAACGACGACCTTCGGTTTTACCTGGAGCGGGGTGTGGATTGGGCTCCGCTGGTGGAGGTAACGGAGTACGGCTACCGGGCTCCAGATTGCTTCAAGAATCCTGAGGATGCAGTCGCTTTCTACCAGGAGCTGGCATCTTCCCTGGGGGAGCTGGCAGCGAAGGAGGTAGCTACTCGGGCATCACAGCTCGACTGTGAGCGCGTCACCCTCATGGGCGGAGAGGTGACGGAGGGGCCGGCCATGCGGGCCATCCAGGAGGCGTTCCGCCGGGCTGAGGTCCACCGGCTTTGCATCCCGCGGGAGCTCGGGGGGCTGAATGTCCCGCTGCTGGTCTACTTCCTAGGCGGTGAGATGATCGCTCGGGGCGACTCGGCCACCATGACCCATTTCTCCTTCCATGGAGGCATCGCCATGGCCTCTTTGCTTTACTCAATCCGGGAGGGGACGACGGAGTTCGACGTAGCCGGTGGCCGCATCAAGGAAACCCGCTTTCGGAAGATGATCGAGGAGATCGCTGCAGGAGAGGCTTGGGGCTGCATGGACATCACCGAGCCGGATGCCGGTAGTGACATGGCGAGGCTCCGCACCCGGGGCGAGCAGGATGCGGACGGCCGCTGGACCATAACCGGTCAGAAGATCTTTATCACCTCTGGCCACGGGAAGTACCACTTGATCGTCGCCCGTACCGAGGACGCCTCCGACCCAAGTGATCCAATGGCGGGGCTCAAGGGGCTCAGCATGTTTCTGGTGGAAGCCTACGAGGATCTCCCGGACGGTACCCGCAAGCGCCACGTCATCATCGATCGCGTCGAGGACAAGATGGGTCACCATGGATCCGTCACGGCAGCACTCTCCTTCGACCGGGTGCCAGCCCAGCTCATTGGCAAGCGTGGCGAGGGCTTCAAGTACATGCTGACCCTGATGAACAACGCCCGCATCGGCGTTGGCTTTGAGTGCATCGGACTGGCGGAGGCCGCCTACCGGATGGCAAGCTCCTACGCCGCCGAACGCCGCAGCATGGGCAAGCCCATCGCCCGCCATGAGATGCTAGCTGACTACCTGGACGAAATGCGAGTCGATCTCAGGGCGCTCCGGGCCCTCGCAGTGGAGGCCGCTTACCACGAAGAGCTGGCCAACAAGCTCTCCATGTTCGAGATCTTCCGCCACGTGGCCACGCTGGCAGAGCAGAAGCGTATATCCCGGGACCTGCCTCATCACCAAGCCCGCGCTCGCCGCCTTACTCCCTTGCTCAAGTACCTTGCTGCGGAGAAGTGCGTTGAGATGGCCCGGCGCAATATCCAGATCCACGGCGGTGTTGGCTTCATCAAAGAGTACGGCGCCGAGAAGCTGCTTCGCGACGCCATCGTCCTGCCCATCTACGAAGGCACCAGCCAGATCCAGGCACTGATGGCTATGAAGGACACGCTGCTAGGCATCCTCAGAAGGCCCCAGGTGTTCACTCGCCGACTCGGCCAGGCCCGGTGGCGCGCCCTCTCCAGCCGCAACGAGCTAGAGAAAGGTGTGGCCCGGCTCCAGTCCCTCTCATTGGGTGCGCAGCAGTTCCTCCTGACCCGCACCGCCGCCGGTAAGCTCCGCTCCCTGGCAGACGTGCCGGTCTACCGATGGACCGCTGCCCTGACTAGGAATTGGGATCCAAAGCGCGATTTCGCTCTCGCCATGCTCCACGCCGAGCGATTGATCCGGTTGCTCGCGGACGAGGCCATCGCGGAGATCCTCCTGGAGCAGTCCCGTCGCTTCCCCGAGCGCCGCGAGCTGCTGGAGCGCTACCTGGAGCGGGCCGAGCCCCGTGCTCGCATGCTCCACGGGGAGATCACCACTACCGGCCAGCGTATCCTCGCGGACCTCGCCGCTTCTGCGACCCCCGAGCGCAAGGCTGCCGAATGACTGTCCCATTCCACCTCATACTGGCCCAGGGACCAGTGCTGGCGGCCCTGGGCAGGGTAACGCTCTCCTCCATCATCCCTGCGCGGCGGGGCTCCATCAAGACGCCAGGACCTTGGATGGAGGACGCGCTCCCACCGCGCCCTGCCGCACTGATCGATGCCTACCTGCGCCACGTCGGGGGCGAGCCGGAGGCGTACCGTGGCGTGGTCCCTCCGCACCTGTTCCCCCAGTGGTGCTTCCCACTGATAGTACGGTCCTTCGCGGGCCTCCCTTACCGGATGGTCCGGGCGCTGAACGCGGGCTGCGTCATCGAGTCACGAACACCGCTGCCTGCCGGCAAGCCGCTACGGGTGCGTGCTCGCCTCACCTCGGTGGATGACAACGGCCAGCGGGCGTTGATCACCCACGAGATCCTCACAGGCACCACGTCCTGCCCAGAGGCGCTCCGGGCGGAGCTCCGGGCCTACGTCCCCCTGGCCATGGAGCGTGATGGGAGAGCCCGCAAGGCGCGCCCGGTGGTCCCTCCGGGGGCGCATCAGCTCGCGGTACTTCGCCTGGACGGTGAGGCGGGCCTCGAGTTCGCCAAGCTGACCGGCGACTTCAACCCGATCCACTGGCTCCGGCCTTACGCCCGCGCCTCTGGCTTCCGCGGCCCCATCCTCCACGGCTTCTCCGCCTTCGCCCGAGCCATCGAGGCCATCAACCGGGCGCTCCTGGGCGGCGATCCGCGAGGGCTGCGCCGGGCCGAGGCGCACTTTCTCCGCCCGCTCTTGCTGCCCGCGGAGGTGGGCATCTATGCGGAGGGAGGCTCGTTCTTCGTCGGCGACGCTGCCGGTGCCAAGGCCTACCTCGAAGGAACATGGGAACCGAGATGACCGACCTACTGCTAGAAATGAGCAAACATCCCCGGTTGCGCCGTGCTGCGAGAGCGCTGGGCCTGCCGCTGCCGGAGCCCCTCCGCCGCCCTAGGGGGCCCTCCGTCCCCCTTCCGCTGGACGGGCGTGCTTACCATTTGGCAAGCGCCCCGGGGGGAGCCCTTGTGGACGAGGCCCGCGCAGCGCTGCTGGGCGCTGGAGCATCGCTCGCCGGAGTGCCCCTGAGCGCCCGCCTCGACGGCCTGGTGCTGGACGCTAGCGGGGTTTCCGAGGCGGGCGGCCTACGTGCCCTGTTCGACGATCTAGGGCCCCGGGTGGGACAGCTTGCCCACTGCGGTCGGGTGCTGGTGCTGGGGCGACCGGAGGAGGGCAGCGCGACCCCCGAGGCAGCGCTAGCGCAGGCGGCGCTGGAGGGGTTCGTACGCAGCCTCGCCAAGGAGCTAGGCCGTAGGGGGGCCACCGTGAATCTGCTGCGAATCGAAAAGGGAGCTGAGGGGAGGATGGAGCCGGTGCTCCGGTTCCTGCTGTCGGATGGAGCTACCTTCGTGACAGGACAACCGCTCCGGGTGAGCAGACAGGTGCGGGGAGAGGGACCTTGGCCCACGGAGAAGGTCCTGGAGGGCAAGGTGGCGGTGGTGACCGGTGCAGCTCGGGGCATTGGTGAGGCGACGGCCCGAGCGCTAGCGGCAGAGGGAGCACGAGTACTCTGCGTGGACCGCCCCACCGACGAGCATGCCACCTGCCGGCTAGCCCGGGAGATCGGAGGCAGCGTGGTGCTGGTGGACGTAACCGACGAGGAGGCGCCTGGCAAGATCGCGGCTGCGGCTGCGGCGATGGGTGGCGTGGATGTGGTGATCCACAACGCAGGCGTCACCCGAGACAGGACACTGGCCCGGATGACGCCGGACGAATGGGACACCGTGATGGCGGTGAATGCGGCGGCGCCGGTGCGGATCCAGCAAGCGCTCGACTCAATGTTGCAAGCGGGAGGCCGGGTGCTGGTGCTGTCGTCCATTGCAGGGATCGCAGGCAACGTGGGGCAGACTGGCTACGCAGCCTCAAAGGCCGGAGTAGCCGGCTGGGTGCGAGCATTCGCTCCGGTGCTTGCACTGCGAGGGATCACGGCGAACGCGGTGGCGCCAGGCTTCATCGAAACCCGGATGACGGCCGCGATCCCTACGGCGATCCGGCAGGTGGCGCGGCGGCTG
>JANWXX010000402.1 GCA_025057345.1 Polyangiaceae bacterium
AGAACCGAGGAATTTGAGGCGCTTGGCTGGCAGCGATGCGAAGGCGGTAAGCGCTCGCTGTCGAAGTACCTGAGTGTCGCTCAGTACCCAATCGAGCAGTGTCCCTTCTAGCTGGGCAACTTCACCAGTCAGACGCCCCAGTGCCCTAGCCGCGTGAACCCACACCAGCGGCTCTGGATGCAGCAGCAGAGGCTGGAGCACCTGAAGTGTGCGACTCAAGATCTCCGGGTCCTGATCCCCCGGAATCCCCCGAGCACAAACCTCCAGACACCGGGCCCCCAGCACTCGACCCCGGAGCGCTCCGTGGGCGGGCTCCCAGATGAGTTCATCGAAGGTTTCTTGGGAGGAGAATACCCATCGCCCAAGCTTGGGATCCTCGACCGCACTAGCCCCCGCCTCCCAGAAGAGAATCTCGATGCGTGCCCTTGCCTCTGCATTTTCCGGAAGCCGGAGCTGTGCCCCCCCTCCCAGCAGCGGGATGCAGGAGAGAGCATCTTGTAGAGGCCCCTCGATCACCCGAGCCCGCGCCGCAGCCACCACTCTCTCGGCACCGCTGCTCTGAACCATCGCTTCGAAGATCTTGGAAAAATTCACATCTCTGCGCCATGCATTGGCCGCACACCAAGAGAGCACTACCTCGCCCCCTGGCTCCTGGGCGATTCGGCAGAACTCCTCCATCCCCTCCGGCGAGTGCACAAGCGCCAACCATGCTGTTCCCAGCTCGTCTGCTGCCTTCTGCAGATGCTCGGGGAGACCTTCATGACCTACGGACCTCCCGTTGCGCCACCTTGCAAACACCGCACGCTCGCTCTCAGACTGAGGGGGAAGCGCAGCAATCTGGGCTAGGGCGCCCAAGAGGTCTGTCGGAAACATGAGATGCAGCGAGGATAGACCAAGATCCTCCCCAACCAACATCAGAGAGGACGAGCCTCTAGGGAGGTCGGTGGGGTTTGTGCATCTTCAGAAGTGGCTGGCAGAAGGATCAGAAAAGTAGTTCCCTCCCCTTCGTGGGAGCTTACCTTGATGGCCCCCCCGGCAGATTGGATGATTTGTTGAGAGATCGCCAGCCCCAGCCCGGTGCCAGTGCTCTTTGTGGTAAAGAAGGGGACAAAGAGGTTCTTGAGAACTTTTTGGGAGATCCCAGGCCCCCGATCCCGTACGGAGATCTCCACCCAACCGTGGGGGCTTTCTACCTCCGAGGCCCAGCCGGTGGGACCTCGTCGGGCTCGTGTGGCTAGTATGACAGGACCTCTCCCTCCGGTAGCCTGGAGCCCGTTCTGGATCAGGTTGAGGAGCACCTGGCGAAGCTTCTCTGCATCAATACGAACACGGGGCAACTCTGGAGCGAGGTCAAGGGAGATCTCACCTCCAGCAGTGGGGGCAAAAATCTGGGTGGTACGGCGTACGATTCCGTTGACATCAACAGGGGTGGCATTTCCTGCTGTGGGGCGGGCATAATCCAGCACTGAGCTGACTACCCGGTCGAGACGATCTACCTCTTCCAAAATGATTCCAATGAACTCACGGGTAGGCAGGTCGAGAGGAGGAGCATCGGGAGGAGGCTCTGCAAGGAGCTGAGCTGCCCCCTTGATGGCACCCAGCGGATTCTTGATCTCATGGGCCAAACCGGCAGCCATCTGCCCCAGCGCTGCAAGACGATCCCGAGTCTTCATCCGGCTGTATGCACGGGTATTTTCCAATGCCACACTCATTTGGGAGGCAAGTCCCTCCAGCAAAGTGATCTCTTCCGGGGAAAATGCATCCCGCACCCGTTCGTCGCGTAGCACCAGAAGACCGAGCAGCTCGTCGCCCTCACCCCGCACAGAGAGGATAAGTCCCGTAGGCGCACCAAGCACAGATGCGGCAGCCAGGATGCGTTCGTGCTCGATGGAAGGCGCTGCTTGATCACCAGACTCACGAGTAAGGTCGTCCAGATTGAGGGACCTGGACTGAGCCATATGGGTGATGAGGGGCAGGACTGCCGGCATTTCGATGTGAGTGGGTGGCTCGTCACCCAAGGCTCCCGCGAGAGAAAGACTTGCACCATCGCTCAGGTAAAGGGCTGCATGGGTGACACGACGGGATGACTCCAGTGCATCGAGGACTACCGAGCGAAGCTCGTCCAGTTCCAAAACATGGACCAAACGTCGCCTAGCTTTGCTGGCGGCATTCTCAATACCATGGCGCTCCCGGAAGAAAATCTGATGGATCTTCTCCTCAACCTTCTGCCGGAGGGGCTCGAACAGTGTCAGGATCACCACCGCCGCCAGCACCGCGTTCAAGTACATTGTGCTGAAGCGACCGATAACAGTAACACAAACATAGAAGATTCCTGCGAGCGCGAAGGCCAGGGCGGTGGCAACCACCAAGCGACCTAGGAGTTCGTAGAGCGGCAGAAGCCTTGGTTGTCCCAGGGATTGGGCCAAGGCAAAGAGGAAGATCACCGAGAGAACCGAACCCACCGGAGGTAGGTTGGCCCCGAGAAACCAAAGGAAATCGAAAAGGCTGAAGGCCGTCGCCAAAGCCCCTACCACCACAAGGTACTGGACACGCCCCTGGGTCGCTCGCGAGGGGCTTGATCGCCCCCGGCGAGCCAGTAGTCCCAGTGCTGTCAACACCATACCGCCCACATAAAAGAATACGAGAGTACGGGCCCACCCGGCGCTATGGTATGGGGAGAGAATCAAGAGAACCACGGGCACAGCTGACAATCCGGCGATGCGCTTGAGCCTCGAAGGAGCACCCTCTGACGAAGGCAGGATTGCCTCGAAGAGGCGGATGGCAAACTGGGGCAGCAACACAGCTAGAAGTGCCGTGAAGCGTGCCCAAATGCTTGCCTGGAAAAAGCCATAGAGACTCTGAGCAAGGTACCAGAGGGCAATGTCTGCAGCAAAAGCAGCGAAGAGCAGCCGAACTGGGCGCCTTCCCCGAAGCAGGACCGAGATAGCAATGGCGAGCGCAAGGGCCGCGCAGAGAACGAGGGTACGTTTGCGCAAATCCGAGCCGAAGTCGACCATTCAACCTCCGCCCCGGTCAGCTCGTTAACGGATTGCGCTCACTTGATATGTTGCACTGAGCTATCGAGAGGAAACCAGGGATCAGGCTGGGGCTTGTTAGGGCCGCTAGTGGTGGCCCGATCACGCCAGGGATCGGGCTGGGGCTTGCCGCCCGGTGCGGTCATTACGGTTACGTTGGGATTCCAAAGGGGACTCGCCGTGGTCTGTGGGTCTGCGGGAGATTCAGCTTCGACCTCCCCGCCTACTTGAGAGAAACCTTGCTGTTGAAGCTCCTCCGGCGTGGTTCCTCCCTCCGGGGAGGTAGCCTCCGCCATGCAACCGATCAGCAGCAACACCGCAAGCCATGGGAATACCTTCCAGCGCTGCATGTCAGGAACCCTCCGAGGAGACAGCCGAGAGGCCATATTGCTTGACTAGCTGAGACAAACGTGGACGTTTCATACCGAGAATGGCGGCTGCCCGAGTGATGTTCCCGCGGGTGTCGGCCAAGGCGCGAGCGATGCAATCGCGCTCCAACTGACGCTTCAGCTCAAAAAGACCGAATTTGCCTGCTTTTAGCTCGGCGTAGATGGTTTCGGTCGCATCAGTCGGCGCTGCTGCGGCGCTGAAGTTGGAGGCTTCTTCTTCCAGGGTGTCGACCGCTGGGGTGACCGCTGGCCAGGAACGGGGTCCGAGGGAGACTGGAGCCGCCTCACCCCGCGAGCCCAGAAGCCGGAGGGCCTCCACGTGTTCGGTCAAATCGGATACTTCAATGTTGTTCCCTTCAGCGAAGAGAGAGGCGGCACGGAGCGCATTCTCCAGCTCGCGTACGTTCCCAGGCCAGCGGTG
This sequence comes from Polyangiaceae bacterium, assembly GCA_025057345.1. Classification (GTDB taxonomy): domain Bacteria; phylum Myxococcota_A; class Polyangia; order Polyangiales; family Polyangiaceae; genus JANWXX01. Next base: position 3,846 of record JANWXX010000402.1, read on the forward strand.
CCGGGCCAACAGTGCCAGTGCCTCGGGTGAGATCCCTTTGGGAGCCTCGCCACGCTCGTCCGCGATACGCAGGAGCAAGTGACGCACCAACAGCGGGAGATCTCCCATCCGGGCTCGGAGTGGTGGGACGTGGAGGACAATCCCGGAGAGGCGGAAGTAAAGATCCTGGCGGAACTCTCCCCGTTCCACCATGACTCGGAGATCTCGATGGGTGGCGCAAAGGATACGGACATTGGCCCGGATCGGGGTTGTCCCTCCGACACGCTCGAAGGTCCGTTCCTGAAGCACCCGCAGCAAGGCTACTTGGGTAGCCGGGGAGATATCGCCAATCTCATCCAGGAAGAGGGTACCTCCTTCGGCCATTTCAAAGCGCCCTCGCTTGCGGGCAACTGCTCCGGTAAACGCCCCCTTTTCGTGCCCAAAAAGCTCGGACAACAACAAGGACTCGACCAGAGCTCCGCAGTTGACTCGTACCAGCGGTGCGCCCTGTCTTGAACTGGCCTCATGAATGGCCTCCGCGACCAGCTCCTTACCGGTACCGCTCTCCCCCAGAATTAGCACCGTTGCATCGGTGCGAGCTACTTTACGTATCCCCTCCAAGAGGCTGCGGATCGCAGGATCCTCCCCGGTCAACAGACGGCGCGAAGAACGAGCTTTGGGCGCCGAGCGCGGTGCATCGCCCCCCGGGGAAGGCGGCGATGATGTCCACTCCCGCTCCAAGAGGGCAAGGGCAGCAAGGTCACGCCGCTGAAGGAAGGCCCGACGCAAAGGTGCGGGAAGACCGGCCAGTACATGGTCTCGCAAGGCGATAGCCTGTTGTAGATGTGCGGCGGAAAGATCCTCC
>JANWXX010000403.1 GCA_025057345.1 Polyangiaceae bacterium
GAATTCCCTCAATAAGCTCGGATGGAGCAGGGAGAGGAAGTCTCGGAGGTAAAATCTCCCCGAGAGATCGCTAGCAAGGCTTCCCGCATGGACTTGGCATCCGGGAAGCGCTCACGGGGATTGGTGGCAATAGCCCGCCGAAGAAAACCCGACCAAGCAGCAGGCAGCGGCGGTGTCGAGGGTAGTACACCCGAAGTACGTTCGCTGGCTCCCGGCAAGGAGAGGCGATCCGTAGGGGCGGGAGGGTATCCGGTCAGGCACTCAAAGATCACTGCACCCACACTGAAGAGGTCGGCACGAGGGTCGATCTCTTCCCCGGCCTCCTGCTCGGGGGCCATATAGCCGGGGGTGCCCAAGGGCGCACCGAACTGGGTGAGCTTGGTTTCGGCCCATTCCACCCGAGCAATACCGAAGTCGAGGAGCTTCACCCGCTCTCGGGGCCCACTTGGGGTTTCCTCCAAGGCAAGAAAGACGTTGCCGGGCTTAATATCCCGGTGGATCACCCCTGCTGAGTGGACAGCACTGAGCGCATCGCACAACTCCAAAGCGATGGGGAGAATCTGCTCGGGGCTCATGGGGCCTAGGCGGGCAAGCCGAGCCGCAAGGCTCTCGCCTCGGAGCAGCTCCATCACCAGGTAGGTGGTACCGTTAGGCAATGAGCCCTGATCGAAGAGCTCAACCACGTTGGGGTGCCAAGCAAGGCCCATGGCCTCCGCCTCGCGACGTAGTCGATCGGAGGCCACTCCGTCATGAGCTACCGCTGGACGCAGGAGCTTGATGGCCACCGGTTGACTATCCGACAAGCGGGTGGCCTGGTAGATCACACCGCTGCCTCCGGTACCCAGTCGCGAGCCAAGTCGATAGAGCCCGGCGATCACCGAGCCTTCTTCCAAAAGCTTGCTACGAGCGGATTCTCGGATCTGGGAGCTGCGCTCCAGAGTACGGAGCCGGTAGTGCTGCGCCTGACCCCTGGCACGGTTGACCCGGTCGCGATGGAGGAGCACGCCAGTAAGTAGGCCCAACCCTAGCCCGAGACCGGCACCGATGGCCCCCATGAGCGGAGTGTGGAGGGCCGCACTCGCCCCCGCCAGGAGCCCTGCAGCTCCTGTAAAGGGCAGCTCGCGGTAGGTCTGGGGGCTCCATGTGACTGTGTACTCCTGCCCGAGAGCCCCCGTACGACCCGCCATGCTTCGAGAGGAGCTGTCCAAGAGGGTCACCTTACCCGGCGGGAGACCAAACATCGCTGGGATCGCCCGAAGCTCGGCAGCCCGAGCCAGCCCTAGAAGCCCGTCTCGCTCAAAACGTGGGTCGTGGGTAAGGTTAATGCGACCACGCCACCGGGTCGGCGAGCTCTCCAAGGTTTCCCAGCGAGCCACACGGAACTCCTCGGTGCCCATGCCATCAATCTGCCGGAAGGCATCCTGGGGAGATTCAGCTCCCCGGAGCACCCGAGTCCACACGCCTAGATTCTCTGGTGCCAGCACTCCGGGCCAGGTTTCCACCAAGGCGTCTCGGCCATGGCGCTCAACAAACAGCTCGGCGGCCCTGTGCCAAAGGGCCACCCCCACCGGGCGAGTTTCATCCTCCAAATCCTCCCGTGAGAGTTGGAGCGCGCTCAGAAGCGCGTCAGCATCCAGTTGGCTTCGTGTGATTTGCAGGTGCAAAATCAGTGTTTTGATACGTGAGATGCTGGTTTCTCCTGCGGGGAAGGAGGACCGGTGCATGGCCTTCAGTACTTCACGCTACACTACCTTGGGCGGGCCGTGGGAAGTCTCCTCGACCCCAGGCAGTTTCCCTGCGTGCACGGGCAGGATTTGCTAGGGTGGAATCCTAGGAGGTCCCATGAAACGTCCCTCGCTTCGCGGCCTTACCGTTGGTGTCTCCCTCCTGGTCTTGGGAGTGCTCCCGGAGCCGAGGCTTACCTGCCCAGGAACTCTGGCTTCCCTCGCCTGGGCTCAAGACACGGTGGTGCTCTCCCAGTGTACCCTCAAGGGTGCTCAACCGTTGCCCCGTGGGCAACAGCTACTTGATGCTCCCCAAGGGAGTCGCTCCCTTGGCCAATTCACCGGAGCGGTTGCACCGCTGACGGCAACGCTTCCGGTGGAGATGTCTAGTCGGGCTAAGGTCAGCACCTCTGCCAGCAAGCCTACGGTTCGCATCGACGGCTGGATGCCTGCTTCGTTGCTCCCCATTCACACCGCTCGGGATGTTCCTGTCCTCCAGGGAAACCTCTGGCTCGCCTCCGGCTACCGGGTACAACCCGTCAAGGCTACCGGTTCCCAGCTAACTGCTGAACTCACGGTCCAGGGCTCCCAAGATCGTAAGATCCGCGGCACAGCTTCCTGTGACGCCTTCTCCCTCGACCGGACTCGACCCACCCCCCTCGACATCCCTGGCAACGCCCGAGGGTACCTTACCAAAGGAACCTCGTTCACTCTATTCGACAGCCCGAACGGTACTGAGATCCTTGAAATGACTATGGTCGACGGCGCAAGTCAGCTCTTCTGGAGCACCGAATCCAAGGGAGCTTTCGTTCATGTGATAAGTCGAGGTGACTTGGTCATTGACGCATGGATCCGTCTCCGAGAGCTCTCCCCCCTCAAGAAAGGGGAGATGATGGATCAGTACATCCCCCCCACGAGCCAATTTGCTGGCGCCCAACTCAAGTTGGAACAAGATCCCAAGCTCCACACCGCCTCGCGGGAGATCCCTATCCGTCTCCGTCCTGATGAGAAGGAGAAACCTATTGGAGTCGTCGAGAAAGGAGCTGAGATCTACGAGGTCGGCTCCACCCCAAAGTGGATCAATGTGCTCCCAAGGGATCTGTACATTACTCCCCCCAGCGATGCTGGATACTGGATCCCTTCCGACGCCCTTACCAACAAGTGACACCTGAATCCTTTGCTCAGAAACCTCCCTTCGGCAGGGCTTGGCTCTCCCATTGGAAGCTCGATCCTGCCGTCCTTTACCTCAATCATGGCACCGTAGGCGCTACCCCGCGTCGCGTCCTCGATCGCCAACAACAGCTTCGTGACAAGATGGAGCGTCACCCGTCCGCCTTCCTGCTTCGGGAGGTGGTGGCCATGGTCGGAACAGCATCCCCGGGCCCTGGGCTCCTCCGAAGTGCAGCCGCCCAGGTTGCCCGCTTTGTCGGTGCTACTCCCGACAACCTCGGCTTTGTCTCCAATGTGACTGCTGGAATCAACGCTGTGCTCCGTGCCATCCCCTTCCAGCCGGGAGATGAGATCCTGCTTCTGGACCATGCGTACGGTGCGATCGCCGGTGGAGCCCGCGTTCTTGGCGGAGCCCGAGGTGCCTCGATCCGTTGGGCCAAGATTCCACTCCCCGTGGAGGATAGTGCCCAAATTGTTCGCGCCATCGAGGAGGCCGTCTCCCCACGCACACGCCTCGCTATCCTGGATCACATCACTTCCTCCAGCGCTCTGCTCCTTCCCATCGCCGAGATGACCCGCGCGCTCCACCGCCACGGTGTTCCAGTACTCGTCGATGGCGCTCATGCTCCTGGTGCCGTTCCGGTCGATGTCACTGCCATCGGTGCCGAGTGGTATGCGGCCAACCTCCACAAATGGGCATGGGCTCCCCGGAGCTGCGGTTTCCTCCACGTCCGCTCTGATCTTCATCAAGGGCTCCATGCCCCCATCCTCTCCTGGGGCGTCGATCAGGGACTCCCTGCGGAGTTTGACTGGCAAGGCACCTCGGATCCCACTCCGATGCTAGCTGCTCCCGAGGGCATTGCCATGCTGGAGGAACTCGGTACCGAGGCTGTGCAACGCCACAATCACTGTTGGGCATGGACCGCAGCAACAGCTCTCCGGGATGAACTAGGGGCGACCCTCCTAGCCGCAGAGAATCTGGTCGGTACCATGGCGACGGTGATGCTCCCGGCGTCTTTCGGGTCAACCACCGCCGACGCGGTGTGGCTACGGGATCGTCTGCTGTTCGACAAGGGAATCGAGGTGCAAGTTCATGACTACCAGGGTCGGATCCACCTTCGCGTCTCCGGCCAGATCTACCTTGATGATCGAGACATTGAAACGCTTCTCCGCTCGTTGCGAAGCCTTGTTCCTGCCTCTTAGTCCCCACCGTCTATCGAACCATACCCCCTGCAACGGCTGCCTCGTTCCTGCATCTGGGCAGTCACCCTCCATGCTTGGGATGGGTGCTTCTTGCCCAGGTCTGATTCGTAGTCCTGCGGACTGACCACGCAGGTGGAGCCTCGCCGCGCTGGTCCCAGCCCCGTGAGGGTCGCCGGGCGGTAGCAGCTCATTTTCACACCTCGCCTCCGTTTCCCATGTGGCTGGCCCGGAGCTGGAGTTCCCTTCGATTTCCACACCCCGCCTGGCCCCCCAGGCTCCCGGCCTCCACCCTCCTCCGCGATTTCCACGGCGGCGGCCACCCCTTTTTCCTCGGGAGGTGTTTGGCACGGTCCGCTCGTCTCTCTCGCCGCCTTGCCGGCCTGCTCGCCGCTCGCTTGGCGCCCCTCGATCTCCCCTCGCTCTCTGATCCTCGAAAGGTTCGCGGGAAGCGTTAGTCCCTCGACACCTTGCTCACCGCCGTTCTGGCCGGTCTGCTCGCCGGCAAGCGCCGTCTCGCCGAGGTCGAGGACCTCACCGACGAGATGTCCGTCGCTGCTCGTTCCTTGCCCATGAGCCT
>JANWXX010000404.1 GCA_025057345.1 Polyangiaceae bacterium
AGGAGCAAATGCGGTTCGCCATCCGCGAGGGCGGCAAGACTGTCGGGGCAGGCGTCGTTACCAAAATCCTTGAGTGATCCTAGCCCCCAATCAGGGGCAACAGCTCACCAAGCGGGGTCAGGCATGCCGATTGTGCCCGCCCGGTGCAAAAGGCGGTTGCCTGACCTCACTTGATCTGTCAATGTGTTTGCCTCACGTGAGGTTAGGTATAAGATGACTCGGGTTCCTGTCGCGCTGAGCTGTTCTGTCTGTGGTGAGCGCAACTACAAGACAACCCGGGTTCAGCGCAGGAGTGACAAGCCACTAGAGCTCAAGAAGTTCTGCAAAAAGTGCAACCGGCACACCATTCATCGTGAGAGCAAGTAGTTCAAAAGTTTTACGGGTGTAGCTCAGTTGGTAGAGCAGCGGATTCCAAATCCGCAGGTCGGGAGTTCGAGCCTCTCCGCCCGTGCAAGATCCAGGGTCGCATCGCATGGCAACCAAAGAACAAGAGAAGGAAGCCAAAGAGGGGGAGAGCCCTCGCGATGAAGATCGGGCGCCACCTTCCTCTGCGGTTTCTCCTTCTCCCGGTGCTACCCATGAGAACCAAGGGGCCTCGGAGGAAGGGGAGGAAGATCACGGAGCTCCTCCAGCAGGGACCCTCGGAGCAACACGCTATGTCATGACCGGGTTCTTCCTGGCCATCATCGCGGTTGCGTACGTACTAGGTCGTACCCTAGGGGCGATCTGGGGGAGGCTAGCGGAAGCAAGCTGGTTCCAAAACAGCATGGCAGCGCTTGCTCGGGTGGGAGAGGAAGAACGCAGCGAGATCTCAGTAACAATTGGGGCCTTGGTGGCGCTCGGAGTGGGGGTGCATCTGTACCGCCGCCCGGATGTGCGCCAATGGACCAACGAAGTGGCCAGCGAGATGTCCAAAGTGACCTGGCCCGACAAACATGAGGTAACGAACTCAACGATCATCGTGATCGTAACCAGTGCTTTCGCGACGCTGTACCTCGCGCTGCTGGATCGATTCTGGGGGTTCGTGACCAACCTGGTGTACGGCAGTTGAGCTAGTAAGCAGCGAGAACGGCAAGGCAAGGATCCAAAAGCCGATGGCCAAGAAGTGGTACGTCATCCAGACCTACTCGGGGTTCGAGAAGAAGGTCAAAGCGTCTCTGATCGAGCACATCAAGCAGAAGAAGATGGAGGATCGTTTCGGGGAGATTCTGATCCCCACGGAGTCGGTCCAGGAAACCACCCCCAGCGGGAAGCTCAGAACAAAGGAGAAAACAAGCCTCCCAGGATACCTCTTCATCGAGATGGAGATGGGAGAGGAAGCCTGGTACCTCGTGAAGGAAACTGCCAAGGTGACCGGATTCATTGGGAACCAGACTCCCACTCCCGTCAAGCAGAGCGAGATCGATGCACTGCGCCCCGGCATCCTTGCAGGGGCAGCGAAGCCGAAGCCCAAGGTGATGTTCGAACCCGGGGATGAGGTCCGGGTGATCGAGGGAGCCTTCGAAAATTTCAGTGGCAAGGTTGAGGAAGTGAAGCCGGAAAAGCTCAAGCTTAAGGTACGTGTCTCGATTTTTGGTCGAGAGACACCAGTAGAGCTTGACTTCCACCAGGTAGAAAAGCGATAAGGCCGCCCCCTCCGTTCGAGGTGGCTGGCCCTGAACAGCGAGCGATCACCACGACCTGCGCCCCCCGCAGCCCCCGTGGGAGCACAAGGAACATGTCATGAAGAAGATCACCGGTTACGTCAAGCTACAACTCCCCGCCGGGAGGGCGAACCCCTCCCCCCCAGTTGGTCCGGCGCTAGGCCAACACGGCGTCAACATCATGGCCTTCTGCAAAGAGTTTAACGCACGCACCGCCAAGGACGGGGACATGATCATCCCGGTGCTGATCACGGTGTATAGCGACCGCTCGTTCACCTTCATCACCAAGACCCCTCCGGTGTCGATACTGCTCAAGAAGGCAGCAGGGCTCCCCACGAACAAGAAGCCCGGGAGCGGCTCGAAGGAGCCCAATCGTCACAAAGTAGGTAAGGTGAGTGCCACAGAGCTGCGCAGGCTGGCCGAACTGAAGCTTCCTGATACCAACTGCAACGATGTCGAAGCCGTCATCCGTATGATGCGCGGCACCGCCAAGTCGATGGGGATCGAGATCGTCGAGTGAGGTGCGCTCAGGGAAACAACTCAGCTACGGAGGGTGGTCCCCCGTCCCAAGGAGACTCCCCACCACGGTGATCAGGCGCGCCGTGGGAGGCAACAGCCAAATCAGGAGATACAACATGGCCAAAGCGCCCAAAGAAAAGGCTGACAAGGCCGCTGAGGCGAAGCCCGAGAAGGCTTCATCCGAGGCGAAGCCCGAGGCCAACAAGAGCACATCAAGCCCAGAAGCTGCCAAGGTCCATGGGCAAGGCGAGCCAGCCCGCAAGAAACTCCGGAATGACAAGCCCCAAGTCAAGGTTCCTTATGTCCGGCGCACCGCACGCCGGGAAGCCTACGCCCTGGTGGACCGCACGCGGCGTCACACCCTCGCCGAGGCAATGGAGCTCGTGAAAAAAGCCTCCTTTGCCAAATTCGACGAAACCATTGACTTGGCAGTACGCCTCGGAGTCAACCCCAAGCACGCAGACCAAATGGTTCGAGGTGCCATCGTGCTGCCCCACGGCACCGGACAAACGCTCCGCGTGGTGGTTTTCGCCAAAGGCGACAAGGCTATCGAGGCCAAGAATGCTGGGGCCGACGAGGTGGGAGCCGACGACCTCGCGAAGCGCATTCAGGAAGGGTACCTCGATTTTGACCGCGTGATTGCCACCCCGGACATGATGGGTGTGGTGGGCAAGTTGGGCCGCGTCCTCGGCCCTCGCGGTTTGATGCCCAACCCCAAGGTCGGCACCGTCACCTTCGACGTAGCAAGTGCCGTTCGGGAGGCCAAGGCAGGCAAGATCGAGTATCGTGTCGAGAAGGCTGGCATCGTCCACGCTCGTATCGGCAAGCGTTCGTTTGAGTCCAAAGCCTTGGCGGACAATGCGATGGCACTCCTCCAAGCCCTGGTACGCGCCAAACCGTCCACAGCCAAGGGCGTCTACCTGCGCAGCATTACCGTCAGCTCAACCATGGGCCCTGGCATCAAGATCGATCCCCTGTCGATCGCGTCCAAGAGCGAGGAGGCCTGAGCCATGAACCACGCGCAGAAAACTGCAGAAATCGGCGAGATTCGCAACCGGTTCGACCGGATGGTGTCCGCCGTGTTCGTCGACTTCCAGGGGCTCGACGTCGCTACCTTGACCAAGCTCCGCAGTGAATTCCGCAAAAGTGGCGTCGAGTACAAAGTCGTCAAAAACACGCTCATCCGCCATGCCATCAAGGATAAACCTTATGCCGGTCAGCTCGACTCCACCCTCGCCGGCATGACCGGCGTGGCTTGGAGCTACGAAGATCCATCCGCGGCTGCCAAGGTGGTAACCGAGTTCAAAAAAACCAACGAGAAGCTCCAGATCAAGGCTGGTCTTATCGAAGGTCAAGTTCTCGATAAGCAGCAGGTCGAAAGCCAGCTTGCCACCATGCCTGGCAAACAAGAGCTCCGTGCCCGGCTCCTAGCTACCCTCCAGGCGCCCGCACAGACGCTCCTCCGCCTCCTCATTACCCCCAGTCAGCAGCTCGCTACCGTCCTCGATGCCAAACGTCGCAAAGACGCCGGTGAGTGATCCCCCAACCAACCCAGATGTTCGTCGTTTGATAGGAGAACCAACATGTCCAGTCTTACTCAGGAGCAGCTCGTCGATCATCTCTCCAAGATGTCCGTCATGGACGTCGCCGCCCTCGTCAAGGCCCTTGAGGAGAAATGGGGTGTCTCCGCCGCCCCTGTGGCCGTTGCCGCCGCCGCTGGCCCTGCCGCCCCTGCTGCCCCCAAGGTCGAGGAGAAAACCGAGTTCAATGTAGAGCTGTCCGAAGCCGGTGCCAACAAGATCAATGTCATCAAGGTCGTCCGCGAGATCACCGGCCTCGGCCTCAAAGAAGCCAAGGATCTGGTCGAGGGCGCTCCCAAGATCATCAAGGAGGGTATCGCCAAGGCCGACGCCGAGGAGATGAAGAAGAAGCTCGAGGAGGCCGGCGCCAAGGTGAAGCTCACCTGAGCGCCTTGTCCCCCAACCTCTTGCGACACCACCCCCTCCATCAGGGAAGGCGGGCGGGGCAGATGCCTCGCCCGCGCTTCCCTGCCGTCAATTGTTCTCTTGCTTTGCTTCACTTCCCTTCCGCCTCACCCGCTCGGAAGGGCCCTTGGCTTCCCGACTCGTTGCTGATGTTTGCTGCCTCTCTGTTCCCCCTTCCAGCCCCTAACCTGATCCCGGTGCTGGGCAAGGGAGCATCGCCTGGAACCCGTTGAAGGAGTGGAAGATGGCCTCCGTCGTCCAAACCAATTTCCGACTACGCAAGAACCTCGGCCGGGTACGTCCCATCGTCGAGGTACCAAACCTCATCGACATCCAAAAGAGCTCCTACGACAAGTTTCTCCAGGCAAACAAGCCGCCCCACGAGCGGGAAGAGGTGGGGCTCCAAGCGGTATTCCGGAGCGTCTTCCCCATCAAGGACTTCAACGGTACCAGTGAGCTCGTCTTTGTCTCCTACAACCTGGAGAAGCCGAAGTATGACGTAGAGGAGTGTCGCCA
>JANWXX010000405.1 GCA_025057345.1 Polyangiaceae bacterium
CGCCCCCCCCCCCCCCCCCCCCCCCCCCCCCCCCCCCCCCCCCCCCCCCCCCCCCCCCCCCCCGCCGCCCCCCGGCCGGGGGCCGAAGCAGGTTCGACTAGCGCCGGAAGCAGTGGACAGGCTGGTGCGGGGGGCGGGCTAGCAGGTTCCGGAGGAGCCGGCGGCCTGAGTGGGGCGGGCGGTGCCGGAGACGCGGGCACGGGGGGGGAGACTAGCAGAGCGGGCGGCCCCCTAGAGCCCATCGTCGAGGTAGAGAACACCGCAAGCAACAGCGACGAGGGGTGCGGATGCCGGTTCGCTGGTAGGTCTGCCGCAAACGGGGCCTGGGCAGGGCTAGGGCTCGTGCTGGCGTGGGCCCGCCGCCGACGCCCTTCCGCAATGACTTCCTGAAGCCGTTACGGACGATCGGGGGACTTGGCCCACCAGGGTCCGGTTTGGTCAAGATGCGGTTCGGACCTCCCTCTGGATGCCCGCTCCTGTACCATGCCCCGCCCTGAACTAAGCCTTCGTGCTGCAGCCCTAAGGGATAAACTCCTGGCCCGGCTGGATCCGCAAACGCCTCGTACCATCGATGACCTCTTGCCCTGGTGGGAACGCCATGGTGTGCTCCGTGTGGAATTGGCCCGGCTGCTCCGCCAGCTCGTCGATGAAGGTCAGGTGGAGAAGGGACCGGAGGGGTACGTGCTGGTGGTACAAGGCCAAACATCGTCCGTACACCCCGTGGAAGCCGTTCCGCCTCCGCTCCCGCCTGCCGATCCCACGCCTCCGCCCGCTCCGCCGGAGTCCTCTGTACCGGAACCGGCAAGTATCCCTCCATCTCTTGCTCCCTCCGAAACGGTACACAAGGAAGAACCTGCACCCACCTCCGCTCCGCTGTTGGCAGGACCAGAAACCAAAACGCTGGTAGCCCAGGTGATGGAAGAACTCCATCGGAAGCCGCAAAGCTGTGCCTCCCTCCTCCACGTGTTCAAAGATGCCAACCCCAATACGATTCGGGGGACACTGGCTCGCCTGAAATCATCAGGACGTATCACCCTGGACAAGCAGGGTATCTACCGACCTGGCAGCAAGGAGAAGGGAGCAAGAGCTAGCGTAACGGGGCCAGCATCACTGCACCGAAGGCAGGGATGACGATCTTGACTTTCCCCGTGTCATCTACTGTCGCGCCAGGGCCGCCCAAGGCATCCTTGAGCACCGTACCGGGGGAGAGTCCCAGCGCGGACTGAGCTTGGGCAATCATCGCATGGGCTATGCCGCTCCGGTTGACGCCGACGATGGCTGCCTTCCCATCGGGTGCCTTGCGACCGAACACCAGAACATCCTCCAGGGTAGAGCTGCCCACGGTCTTCTGATCAACCAATTGGTTGTAAGGCACGTAACTGCCCCGCCGCAGCGCTGGAATAGCACGGCGAGCTTGTCCGAGCTTCTGCACGAAGGCAAGGGTGTTCTTCTCTTCCGTGGAGAGTTTGGATTCGTCGCGCCAGAAGAGCCGATTGTTGGGATCGGCACCGCCCCACTGGCCGTACTCGTCGCCGTAGTAGAGCAAGGGAGCCCCCGGAAGGCCCATCATCCAAGCCATGGCCACCCGCAGGCGTTGGAGGGGAAGGTTACTGTTGGGGGCCTTGGCGATATCCCCCCACTGAATTCCGGCCTTCCAGGCATTGTCTGGGTCAGCGAGGGTAACAAAGCGAGGGGTGTCGTGGCTACCAATGTAGGGCGTCATGATGGCACCCTTGGGCCATCGCTTCTGCCCGTGATCCGTCCAGTAATCGGCGTGGAGCATGCCCTTCTCGTAGGAGGCAAAGACTCGGTAGGAGACGCCGTGGTAGAGGACGAAGTCGAACTGTCCGTCGAGCCCGTAGGGGCCGATGTAGCGTGCGATGGTGTTGTAGTTCTCGTCATTGCAGGGGTCGGGGCAGTCGCCCCAGCCCATGGCGGTCTCCCCCATAAGAAAGTATTTGGTCCCGGCGTTTTCAAAGGACTCCCGGATCTGTACGGCGAGGTTGCGCGTAGCAACTTCCTCAACGTGCTTGACCGCATCGACCCGGAGGCCGTCCAAATCGAATTCATCAAGCCAGTACACTGCGTCATCGACGAAGCGAGCATTGGCTTCGGGGACGGTGTGATTGATATCCGGCATGTAGGGGGCAAAGAGACACTCCAGAGCCTTCTCCGTCCAATCGCAACCAGCGGTGCCGCACACGCAGCCGGTACGAAACCACTCCGGGTGTTCCTTGAAATATTCGTGCTCCTCGTGAACGTGGTTCACCACGTAATCTTGGAGGATGCGGATGCCATGTTGGTGCGCCTCCTCCACCAGGGCATGGAGAGCGTCGGGGCCACCGAGCCTGGGATCTACCTCCCGGCCCTTCACCGGCCAATAGCCATGGTAGCCAGTGACTTTGTGGACACCGTCCGCGGCAAGGTAACTCTTCTGCGGGTTGGTCTGGAAGGGGGTCAACCAAATGGCATGGACGCCAAGCTTATCAAGGACTCCCTCAGCAATGGCCTGGCGGAGCCCCTCCAGATCGCCGCCCTGAAAATCACCTGTAGGTTCCGCGCCGGGGGTCTGGGGGCCGTTGTTCTTTGGATCCCCGTCCCGAAAGCGATCGGTCATCACCATGTAGATCAGCGCCCCCTCCCACTGGAAAGGTTCGGCCTCGATCCAGAAGGGGAGCAGCAGCGGTTCCCCCTTCTTCCCGCTCTTGTCCACAGGTACAGCAGTCACCCGATACTTGCCGTCTGCAAGGCCATTCAGAGAGATCGTTACATGACCCTTGGTGTCTACCTGGTAAGCTGTCTTGGCTAGCGGCGTGCTCTTTCCGCCGGAGCGTAGGGTGAGCTCGAAAGCTTCAGGCGCTGCTCCGTCGCCCCCAATCCCCGCGGTGAAGCTGAGCTTGGCGGAGAAGCTCCCCTGGCCCGGGGCAAGGCGCTTGATTTCCGTGGATGTCACCGTCAACGAGGGGAGTGCACAGTCCCGGACCTTGACCGCTGAATTTTCGATGCCGCCCAAATACTTGCGTCGCCCCTGGTCTGGATCAAGAACCCACTGGGTCTGGCCACCTTGTTCGTAGATCACCTTGTAGCCATGGAGACCTGGCGGCAAGGCCACAGTTCCCTGGTGCTTCCCGTCGCTGCCGGGGGTCAGCGGTGTGGCCGTTGCCGGGTTGAAGTTGTTCCACTCACCAGCCACCCTTGGGTTCTGCGCTCCCGCAGGTACCGTCACAGAAAAAGTCACGGGGCACTTGCCAGCTTCGGTCCCGCCGCTTCCTCCCTGGCCCGCACTCCCAGCGGTCGTCCCTCCGCCTCCCGCTTCGTTCCCCCCTGCTCCCCCTATTCCGCTGCTCCCTCCCGTCCCGCTGCTCCCGCTTGTACCGCCACTGCCAGCGGAACCACCGGAACCACCCCCCCCAGTACCGCCGTTCCCGCCATTCCCACCGCTGCCGCTAACCCCGAAGGCGCCTGCAAAACCACCTGTGGCACCGGAGCCGATGCCCTGCTGCGGTGGAGCCTCGTCGCCCTCGGAACAACCAACCAGACTACTGATCGAGAAACCTAGACCGACAAGCAAGCGTAGAGCAGCGCGCATAGGGCCGAAGGATAACCTAGGGAAGCCGACTCGTGCAGTCCTGAGCTACCCCTGTCACTGTTCTCCGGGGGAACCCCTCTCAGTAGGATGGTACCTATGAGCGATCGGGCGCTTCTGGCGCTGTTCCGGGGGGCCGTTCTGGTCATCTTCCTCACAGTCTTTCCCTTCCTTCCGGCGCTCAACAATCCCAACGAGAACACCCGTGTCTACTTGACCATGGCCCTGGTTGACCATGGAACCTTCCATCTTGACCCAGTGGTCCAACGTTATGGCTGGACCAACGACATGGCTCAGGTTCCCGATGGGGCTGGCACGCTCCACTATGCCGCCGCCAAGGGGCCGTTCATGAGTTACCTCGGCGTCCCCATCTACGCAATGCAACGAGGCATCTTGGCGCTTCTGGGCCAACACCCTCCCGGTCCCCAAGCCACGGCCGTCGAGGCCGCTGTCTGGCTCAAGAAGACCACGCTGACCCTCCAGTTCCTTGGTGTTCACCTCCCCTGCGCGCTCTTTGTGATCCTTCTGGAGAAGCGCTTGCGCCGATGGTCTCACGACCTCTCCTTGCGCTTGACCGCCGTTGTCGCCGTCGGTCTCGGCACCAATTTTCTTGCCTACAGTCTCTCCTTCGTCAGCCATGCCTGGAGTTCCATCGCTGCTTTCCTGGCCCTCGATCACATCGCCCGGGAGCGGCTCCGTACAGGTGGTGATCCCGAGCATGCCTCTCCCTGCGTTGCTCTCGTCGCCGGTTTCCTGGCTGGTTTCCCAACCTTGCTGGAGTACCAGGGCATCGTCCTCTCCGTGATCCTTGTTTTGTATGGAGCTTCCATCTTTCGCCGCTGCCGTACTGCCCCTGCCTTTGCCTGTGGGGTGTTGGTGGATGTGGCGGCGCTCATGATCTTCCAGTGGCGCTCCTTCGGCTCTCCTCTACGGACCGGGGTGCTGTTCATGGAGAACCCGGTCTTCCGCGCATCTTGGAGCCAGGGATGGCTAGGGTTCTCGACTCCTCAACAAGAAGCGCTGTTGGGGCTGCTATTCGATGGGGGCTA
>JANWXX010000406.1 GCA_025057345.1 Polyangiaceae bacterium
GCACAGCGCCTCTGTATTGAGCAGGCCAAGCTGCACCCGCTGGAGCCGGAGGTACACCGGCTGCTGGGCATCATCCTGGTGGCCCGAGGAGCCCTGAAGGAGGCTGAAGCGGCCTTGCGTCGTGCCCTCTACCTGGCCCCGGGGGATGACGAAGCCCTGGGACACCTAGCCCTCCTAGCAGAGCGCGTAGGTCACCCGGAGCAAGCTGCTGCCCTGCGCCGCCGCCGGGGTGCCCAACAGGAGTCTCCGTGAGCCGCTTGCTCTCGCCGCTCCCTGGGTGCTGGCGCCAGATCGGGGTCGAGGGTGACCGTAGCTGTGCAGAACTCTCCCGGGTGATTCAGTGCCGCAACTGTCAGGTATTCTCCGACGAGGCGGCACATCTCTTTGAGCGCCCGGCCCCTCCAGATTACCTCGCGAGCTGGACCAGAACCCTCCGTGAGAATGTCTCCCTACGCCGCCTTGCTGGGCGTTCCAACCGTGTCTTTGCTGGGATCTGCCTCTTCCTCGGGGAGCTGACTCTGGCGGTTTCCCTTCGGGGTCTGCTGGGCCTTGGCCCACCCCAGGCCCAACGAGTGCGTTGGGTGGCCATAAGTGTTCCCTCGGGACGGTGGGTGTTTGATATCGACGAGCTGATTGGGGTTGTTCGTTACCGAGAAACGGTCTGCTCTGGTGCTCCAGCGGCGGGGCGCACCTCTGTGGTGACTTAGAGTGGGGGCGTTCGTACTTCAGGTTGCACGTTTGATCTTCTGGATCCAGCGGCGCTTGATGGAGCCTTTCTGAGGAGCCTGGACCGTGATCTGTGAGCCCCTGGTGCAGGAGGCGCGGCAGGAGATGCTCTCCAGCGTTACCTTGCTGGAGCAGGAACATACGGATCTAGCGGTGCGGCTTCAGGCAGTGCGAACCCTGGGAGGCGTTGCCTGGATTGTGGGGATTCCTTGGGGATTGCCGCTAGCCAAGGCGCTGGCAGCAGCTTTGCCCCAGGGAGAGACAACTGCGATTCGTGGGGCTCCAGGGTTGCTCCGGCACCATCTGGAGGGTGGTGTGGCCCTTGATCAGACCCCGGAGGGGCTCGCTCCGTGGAGTGAAGCGTTGGAGAAGGTGTCCTCTCGGCCCGTGTCCCTACCGCCACGATCTTCTTCCCGGGAGATGCCTGCGGTAAACCTCTGAGGGGCGTTCCAGGAGGACGCCACTGCGCAAATCGAAGTGCTCCAAGACGGGCTTCTGCAGTTGGAGGCAAGCCCGGAAAGGCTAGATCGAATCGAGGTCCTGATGCGAGCTGCGCACTCGCTCAAGGGAGCCGCTCGAGTGGTGCGGATGATGCCACCACCCGCACCGCGTGCAGTGGGAACAGGCTCGGTTGAGGTACCGACGGAGGATCGGGTGGTGCGGGTCACTGCAGAGCTGGCGGATCGACTCCTTGGGTTAGCCGGGGAGGCGGTGGTAGAGGCACAGCGAATCCAGCCTACTGCCAAGGCGCTGACAGAGTTGCGGCTCAAACAGACCAAAACCCTGGATCTAGCCCAATCGCTGGTGGGGAGCTTGCGCCTTGTGGCAGGGGACCCCCGCATGGCGGAGCTGGTGGTCGAGCTGGCTGTCAACATCTCCGAGTGCCAGCAGCTTGCGCTGCGTGCAAGTGATCTGCTGGGGGAGCATGGTCGGCGGGCCAGTGAGGTCGCCGGCAGACTCTACAACGACGTTCTAGGCAGCCGTATGCGTCCCCTGCGCGATCGTACCCGAGGACTGCCCCGCATGGCTCGCGATGTGGCTGCCTCTCTGGGCAAGCAGGTCCGCCTCTCGATCCATGGCGAGGAAACCCTGGTAGATCGGGATATCCTAGAGAAGCTGGAGGCCCCTCTAGGTCACCTGATCCGCAATGCCATCAATCACGGGATTGAGCCTCCGGAGGAGCGCCGCGCCGTAGGTAGGCCCGAGCAAGCTTGTGTCGAGATTGAGGCCTCCCAGAGCCGAGGGCGTCTGCGGATCGAGGTACGTGACGACGGCCGTGGGGTTTCCCTAGAGCGCGTGCTGGAGCGCGCTCGTCAACAGGGCCTCCTTGGGGCTTCTCGTGCCCACTCTCTGTCGCCAGAAGAGATCCTGGAGTTTATCTTCCTACCAGGGTTCTCCACATCTCAGGTTACCAGTGATATCTCCGGGCGAGGGGTGGGGCTTGACGCCGTGCGGAGCACAATGGAGCAGATCGGCGGCTCGGTAAGGGTCCAGGCGAGGCTCGGGCAGGGGACAACGTTCACCTTGGAAGCACCCCTGACGCGCTCGGTACTCCGATGCCTGCTGGTGCGGATCGCAGCGGAGGTCTATGCGGTGCCATTGAGCCGGGTGGATCGGGTGCTGCGCCCTTCGTCGGAGGAGCTACGAACCCTGGAGGGCCGGGAATACCTAGAGGTGGATGGGCAGAATGTTCCTCTGGTGCAGGCAGGGGATATCCTTGGGGTGCCAGCAGGACGTCGCTTGGAGGGGGCTGGATCTCTGGTGCTGAGCGGGGTGGAAGGGCCTTGCGCGCTCCAGGTGGAGGCTTTCCTCGGGGAGGAGGATCTCGTGCTGCGGGGGTTGGATTCGAGGCTCCGTGGCGTGGAGAATATCCTGGCAGCTTCGACGCTCCAGGACGGGGAGCTGGTGCTGATTCTGGACGTGGATGACATGCTTCGGGGAGTGAACGCCCAGTTGACCACAGGAAAGCCCAGGAAATTCCCAGAACAGGAGGCTACAGAGCGACGGCGCATCCTGGTGGTAGACGACTCGCTGACGGTGCGGGAGGCAGAGCGTCAGCTGCTGGTATCACAGGGGTATTACGTACATCGACATGCCAAGGATGAACGGGATCGAGCTAGTCCGGCTTATCAAGGCGGACGAGAAGCTAGCTTCGATACCGGTGGTGGTCGTCTCCTACAAAGACCGAGAGGAGGATCGACTCCGCGGTTTGGAGGCAGGCGCTGATGCCTATCTCAAGAAGAGCGCTTTTGATGATCAGGCGTTGCTGAAGATCGTCCAAAACTTCATCGGGGGGCCCATCCGATGAAGCTTGGTTGCGTGGGTTCAGCGGCAGAGGCAGAAGTGCTCCAACGTTTGCTTGGGGGGGACGCCTTGGTGCTCTGGCAAGCCACCTCCCTCGACGAGGTCCGAGTCCAGCTCCGAGGGTGCCCCGTAGATGCGCTCCTTGCCTTCACCGGGGCCCTCCAAGGAGCGACTCGAGGGCTCCGTGGGCTAGGGATTCCGGTCATCGTGATTCACTCTGGGTTCCCTTCGGACGCTGCTGTCGCCTATGCTGCTATGGGCGAGGGGGCCCTTCGTGTCCTCTCCCTTCCCCCTTCCGGAGACGAGACCCAACGCCTTGCACTGCTTCGTACCCTCCACCTGACGTTGCTCCCCTCCTCACCTTCCCAGGTTTCCTCGACCTCGGCAGTTCCACTTCCACCTCCAACGCCTTGTGGATACCCATGGATCGCCGTCGGTGCCTCGGCTGGAGGGCCCCCAGCATTGGCAGAGTTTCTGCGAACCATGGGGCCGGTTCCAGCAGCCATCCTTCTAGTGCAGCACATTGACCCAACCTTCACTGGGGATATGGCCTCCTGGCTCTCCGCCGAAAGCAGTATCCCGGTGGACCTCTCCTCCCATACTCTCCTGCCCCGACACGGGCGGGCGATCCTAGCCTCCACTGACGAACACCTGGTGGCGAAGGCAGGAGGGCAGCTCGACCATGTTCCGGCAGCGCCACATGAGATCCATCACTCAAGCATCGACAAGCTCTTTTCAGCCTTGCTACCCACGCTAGGCCTGGGGTGGCGGTACTACTTACCGGAATGGGTCGTGACGGTGCTGCTGGCCTGTTGGCCCTGCGTCGGGCTGGCTGGAGCACGGTTGTGCAGGATGCTGCCTCCTCAGCCGTGGATGGTATGCCTCGGGCAGCCCGAGAGCTAGGGGCCGCCCAGGAGGTACTCCCCTTGCGAGAGATCGGGTCCTACGTCCGCCGGTTGCTGGGAGGGCTGCGGTGAGCCCCCGGCGCCATGTCGTCCTGCTCGTGGATGATCAGCCCCTCATTGGGGACATGCTCCGATCTACGCTGGCAGGGGTTGAGGACATCGAACTCCACCACTGCCTTGACCCGGCCCAAGCGCTCTCCACAGCCGTCGCGCTCCAGCCCACGCTGATCCTCCCAGATCTGGTGATGCCGGAGGTCGACGGGCTCCTTCTTCTGAAGTTCTACCGGGTCCACCCTGCTACGGAGAGAATTCCCCTGATGCTCCTCTCCTCCCGGGAGGAGCCCATCACCCAGGAGCAGGCTTTCCAGCTAGGCGCCAGCGACTACATCGTCAAGTTCCCTCACCCGGTGGAACTCCTGGCTCGTATCCGTCACCACTCGGCAAGTTACCTTGCTCAACAGGAGCGTGATCAGGCTTTCGCTGCTCTAGAAGAAGCTCGGTCAGAGCTAGCCGAAGAAGTGGTTCAAGCGGGCCAGTACGTCCGCCGCCTTTTGCCGGAGCCCCTAGAGTCTCCAAGCATCTCTGTCGACTAACTCTATGAGCCGTCTCTAGATCTGGGCGGTGACATCCTCGGCTACCAGTGGCTCTCCTCAGGGGTGCTT
>JANWXX010000407.1 GCA_025057345.1 Polyangiaceae bacterium
TGAAGGTCGATACCGGCAAGAGCTTTATCGGCCCGCTGCGCGACCTCTTCGCCCGCCGCGCCCGGAGGGCCCGGTCGTGAAGGTGAGACAGAGAGGCCATGGGCAGTTTGGGTTGGCAGCGATCCTCGGCGCTGTGCTGGCCCTCCTCGGCGTCGGCGTTGCCCAGGGGCAGGCCCCGTCCGCTTCCTCGGCGTCCTCGGCGTCTGCCCCAGCCTCGTCCTCGGCTCCCGCAGTGTCCTCGGGGCCGGAGCCGGAGCTGACCCCGGACGGCGGGACGACAGACGTGGGCAGTGTGTACTCATCCTGCGTGGAACACATCCCGGAGGGAGCAACCAAGCCTAGGATGACGGAGAAATTTCCGGTTGGCGGTCTGGCCGGGTATGCACTGCCGCTGGAAGTGGAAGTGGAGCATGGGGCTGGGGAGACGGTGCTGCCCCAGGGGTTCTCACTCCAGCTCCGAGGGGTGGAGGCGGAGTCACTACAAAAAAGTGGCTTCATGGTGCCATCCCTGGATGGCGGAGCGCCGCCGTCACTGTCGCCGATGTCCCTGGATGGCGGGGTGAAGACAAAGGTGGTGATTCACGTGGTGGCACTGCCGAAACGTGCGGGGCGCCACGAGATGGAGCTGCCTCCGCTGCCCATCGCGGTGGCCCGAGCTTCTGGGGAGATGATGACGCTGTGTACTAGCCCGCACCGGGTGGTGATCGATGACCCGACGGGGAACACCCCGGACGCAAGGCCCAGGCCGAACCCGCCCGCCCGGCGCCAGCGCGAGCACTGGGAGGCCCTGGAGCGGGGCGTGCAGTTCGGACTGGTGGCGCTGGTGGCGGCGATCGTCGGGGCGCTGGTCTACCGCTGGTGGAGGAAGCGCCCGCGGCCGGTCCCACCGCCACCGCCGCCAAGGCCCCCGTGGGAGGTGGCCCTGGAGGCGCTGTACCTGCTCCGAGACAGCAAGGCGCTCCAGGAGGGGCAGCAGGAAGAATACGCAGCCACGGTTTCGGATATCCTCCGGAAATACCTGGGGGATCGATATGGCTTCGACGGTCTGGAGGCCACGTCCAGGGAGATCCGCAAGGCACTCCGGGCGGTGACGCCGCCGCCACCGGTTCTCACGGAGGTGGAGCGGCTGCTGGATGAGTCGGATCTGATCAAATTCGCTGGGGTGACACCGACCACGGAGGAGTGCGAAGCGCTGTTTTCTCTCGGAGAAACTATCGTGAAGGCGACCATCCCGGAGCGCCCGCTGATGGAAAGCAGCAAGAAGGAGGGGCCGTGAGGAAGGGTCAACGGTACGTACTCCTAGGCGTCTTCCTCCTGGTGGCGCTAGCTATGGGAGCAGGGTGGCCCCTGGCAGCACGGGGCAGTGATTGGTGGCAGGTGAGCTTCCAACAGCGGTGGGCACTGCTGCTGCTACCTCTTGCGCCGCTGGTGCTCTGGCGATCTACGGTGGGGGCTGATGCACGATTGCCAAGGATGCTCCTAGGCACGACGGCGCCGTTCCGTCAGGGGCCGGTAGGACTGCGGGCCCGGATGCGGGATCTCCCTGGGGCGTTCCGAGCAGTGGCGGTAGCCCTGCTCATACTTGCATTGGCCCGGCCCGTATCGCTGCTGCGGCCCAGCGAAACCAGTGAGTCTGGGATCGATATCGTGTTGGTGCTTGATCTGTCGGGATCCATGAAGGCGGTGATGGACGGGCAGCCAATCGGGGTGAAACCAACGATCAAAGGCAAGCGCCCAACCCGCATCGACGTGGCCAAGGACGTGATCCGCGACTTCATCCATCGGCGCAAGACGGACCGGATCGGTGCTGTGGTCTTTGGCCGGAGCGCCTACGTATTGGCACCACCGACATTGGATTACCAGCTCCTGGATACGCTCATCTCCGGCATTGAGCTGGATATGATTGACTCCACAGGCACCGCTATCGGGGATGCTCTGGGGACCGGAGCCGCCCGACTGCGGCGAAGCAACGCCCGGTCCAAAGCCATCGTCCTCCTCACCGATGGAGACTCGAATGCTGGCAGCATTGCCCCCGAGTATGGAGCCCACCTAGCCCAGTCGGTGGGGGCGAAGGTGTATACGATCCAAATCGGCTCCGGTGATGACGTAGATGTACAAGATGGCGTCGATATCTTCGGACAACCCAAGTACGTGAGAGCGCACTTTCCAGTCAATCCAGAGCTGCTCCAGAAGATTGCCAGCTCGACTGGAGGAGAATTCTACCTAGCTACGGACGCGGATGCACTCCGTAAGAGCATGCATGATGTCTTGGATCGACTGGAAAAGACTCGCTTCGAGTCTCAGCTCGCTTCCTACGAAGATCTGTTCCCTCTCCTGCTCCTACCAGGGACGCTGCTGCTCGCGCTGGATGCATTGCTACGCTCCTGGCTGCTGCGGAGGTTCCCGTGAAATTTGCCGCTCCTTACTGGCTCTTTGGCTCCCTTTCTGCGGTGTTGGTGGCACTGTTTCTCCTCTTGGGTGGAATCGGAATCCGGCGGGCTGCCGCACGTTTTGGAGTTCCCGAGCGGATCGCTACCCTGATCACCTTCGACGCTTCTTATCGGCGCACGATCAAAGGTGTGCTCCTGGTTCTGGCGGTGGCACTCTCCTTCGTAGCGCTAGCGAGACCCCAGTATAGCTGGGGGCAGAAGCTAGTTCCGGCAACCAACTTGGACGTGGTGATCCTTCTAGATTTTTCCAAGAGCATGTACGCTCGCGACGTGGTTCCTTCCCGCATCGCCCGGGCTAAGGCAGAGGTGAGCCGTATGGTGCGGGAGCTGAGCGGAGCGCGCTTTGGAGCCGTAGCCTTCGCCGGGGAGCCACTGGGGTTCCCTTTGACTTCCGACGGAGCAGCCATTGCTCAGTTCCTCCGGCAAATGGAACCTAATGACATGCCGGTGGGCGGCACGGCCATCGGTCGCGCGCTGGAGCGGGCCCGGGAGATCATGCTACGTGACCCAAAGTCGAAGGATCACCGGAAGGTGTTTCTTCTGATCACCGATGGAGAAGACCTGGAGGGGAATCCCGTGGAGGTAGCCCGTGCCGCGGCTGCCGATGGGATCTCCATACATGTCGTGCAGATTGGAGGGCGCACGCCGGAGCGAATCCCAGATGTGGGGCCCGATGGCCGAGTAGTTGCTTGGCGCACCGATGAAAACGGAAAGCCGCTGACCACCCAGCTTACTCCAGAGGGCGAGGCGCAACTCAACGAGATCGCAAGGGTTTCCGGGGGCAAGGTGGTACGCTCTGAGCGGGGTAAGACCGGCATCGACGAGATGACACGCCATCTCAAGAGGATGATGACTACTGAGCTCGCTGAGCGGGTCGAAACCGTCTATGACGATAAATTTGCCTGGCCTCTCGGCTTGGTGATTTTGCTGGTAGTGATCGATACCTTCCTTAATGAGGCACCGCCCCGCCGCAAGCCGGGTGACCAGACCAGCAGGGAGGTACCCCGTGCCGCGTGACCCCATTAACTACCCTCGCGCGGCTCTCCTGGGCCTGGGGCTTGCCTGGGTCGCTGCTTGCGGTTTCGACCCGAGAAACCCATTTCAGCGTATGTCTCCGGAAGTCGACAAAGCCATCGCCGAGCTGGATGCAGGGCTGGCAGAAGCTTCTACCGAGCGCCTGGTCAATTACCTCCGTACTTCCCGTTGCGACGCCGGTAGCCTGAGCGTTCCCGGTCCTCCGGATGCGGAAAATGCAGCCTTTGACCTTGGCCTCTCCCTCTTCAAGGTGGCTGAGCAATTCGGTCGCCGTTTTGAGGAGGGCCCCCTGCGCCTTGACGGAGGTCCCGATGAGGAAGCCAAACGTCTCGCCGTGCTCCGGGGTGATCAAATTGACTGTGCCAAGGCCATCCTGGATGCCATCTTGGCCCGCAACGACCTTTCTCCAGAGCTGGAAGCTCGTGCCCGCTACCTTCGAGGGAATTTGGCCTTCCTCGAAGGCCAGTGGGACGACGCCGTGAAGGATTACGACAAGGCCCTTCACTTGATTCCCGGGCTCCCCCATGATGCTGGCGACGGTATCGGTCGAGATACAGCCTGGAACCGTGCCCTTGCCCTCCGTCACAAGGAGGAGGACGAAAAGCTCGACGGTGGTCAAGATGCGGATGCAGATGCAGATGCGGATGCAGATGCAGATGCGGATGCAGATGCGGATGCAGATGCGGATGCGGATGCGGATGCGGATGCAGACGCAGAGCCAGACGCCCCGGACGGATCCAAGGATGGGCCGGAAGATGGTCCAAAAGAGGCGCAGGCAGACGCCGGCGATAGCGGTCCGGAGGGAGGGGAAGGGGATGCCGCCGGAGATGCGCCCCATGACGGCTCCGACGAAAAGCCTGCAGGTCCCGATGGTGGGCAGCCAGATGCAGGACCGTCGGGAGGATCCAGCGGGACGCAGGACGATCGGGTGCTGGACCAGTTCGAGCAGGCTCCGACGTGGCAAAAAGAAGAGGCCAAGGCTCGCGCCGGGAGCCGCAAAGTGCGCGGGATGCAGGACAAGTGAGCAATGAGCAAGGTGATCCGGTGGATGTTGCTGGTGGAGATCATGACGGTGAGGGTGGTGGGGGCTGTGG
>JANWXX010000408.1 GCA_025057345.1 Polyangiaceae bacterium
AGAGCCTCACGGGTGCCCTGCTCACGCTGGTCACGGGCTAGCTGTATGACTCGCGACCGGGCCTCGTCAGGTTGCACTCGGAGCAGCATCCGTGCCGCAGCCACACGGATTTCGGCCGGTGCATCATGGTTGTCGAGGGCATCCCAGAGCTCGGCAGCGTTGTGGCTACCCTCGCTTCGGTAAGCGCCTTCCTGGAGCGTACTCGCTTTCGCTTCAAGCCTCTGGAGCCACCGGGCGATGGAGTCCTCCCCACGACGGAGATCGTCGAAGATAACCTCTGGGTCTTGCTTAGTGCGGCATAGCCCCCGGGAGCGGAGGCAGGCGGTATGGATCTGATCTCGGAGGTGGCGGATCTCTTGGGAGGAGAGGCCAAGGAGCCTGTCCGGCGGGATCGTGATCTCAGGGTAGGGATTGGCGAGCCGAAGTGTGAGGGAAGAGCCATCCGTCTGCACTTCCTCAACGTAGACATAGGGAATATGCCCCCAGCCCACACCGAGACCGCTCAGGTCGACTCCGAAGCGATCCAAGCGGAGTCTCCTGCGTTCGGTAGAGAGAAGGAAGAGCCCCTGGAATAGCATGGTCACAATCACGGCAAACTCAGGCAGAGGTAGGAACTGTGCCTGAGTGCTCCAAAAGAGCAGCCCAAGAAGGGAGCCGAGTGCCAGGAGCCAGGAGATGTGACGACGCAAGGTCCAGCCCGTTGCCTCGGCAGGAAACCAATCGAGGGTGCCGAGCCCTCGATCCCCCACTGCCAGAGCGTCGCAGAGTACTTCAGCCTGGGCTGGGCTGTCGGCTCGGATCAGCACCGGACTCTGGGGGCCAAGGGAAAGCCCACCAGGGCTCACCGCTACGACGATGCCTTCAGAGCCGATTGCCGTCGAGAGGGCCCGAATCTTTCGAGCCAGAAGCTTGCTAACGCCCGGCCTAGCCCCCAGGATGGTCACCTGGCCATCCCGAATCTCGATGTCGGCCTCCGCCCATCTGCGCTGTCTCCGGAACAACCCAGCAGCCCCAAGCCCCCCGGAGGTGAGCCAGAAGGCTGCCTCCCATTCCGAAGGAAGCACCCCCATAAGCGAAAGCACCCCAGTTCCTAGACCCAGCAAGGCTGCACTGACGGCAACCAAGCGCCCAGCAGAAACCCAGGTGGGCGCAAGCACCCGTGTTCGGACACGTAGTGGTTCGCGGAGGCGGGGCATCCTGACCAAGGCTGCACCACTAGAGGTCTGCCGTCCATGGTGGTCACCCCTCGACGGGCTCGGGTCCTTGCTCCGTCCAGCGGTAGAAGCCGACACCGGTCTTTTTTCCGAGGTGCCCAGCACGAACAAGCTGGCGTAGAAGCGCAGGGGGGCGGAAAGCCTCACCCAGCTCTCGGTGGAGGTGCTCAAGGATGGCGAGCCGTACGTCGAGGCCCACCAAATCCGTGAGCTTGAGGGGGCCCATCGGGTGGCGGTAACCGAGCTCCATGGCACGGTCGATGTCTGCGACACTGGCCACACCTTGCTCGACCATCCGGATCGCCTCGGCACCGAGGACGACTCCCAGCCTGCTGGTAGCAAAGCCTGGGAAGTCCCGGACCACAATGGGGGTCTTGTTGAGGTCACGGGCGAAGGCCAGGGCTCGATCCAGGGTATCGGGGGAGGTGGAGACCCCCCGGACCACCTCCAGAAGTTCCATCACTGAGGGGGGGTTGAAGAAGTGGAGCCCCAGAACCCGATGGGCCTGACCGGTACGTTGGCCAAGCTCGGTGATGGAGAGGCTAGAGGTATTTGAGGCGATCAAGGCATCCTCCGGGGCATCGCGGAGCGCACGGGAAAGGAGGTCGATCTTGAGGTCCATTTTCTCGGGAGCCGCCTCGATGAGTACTCCAGCGCCGGAGACGGCTTGGGTGAGGTTATCGGTGGGGGAGATGCGAGCAAGAGTCTGCTGGCGATCTTCTGGGGAGAGCTTGCCCTTGTCCAAGAGGCGAGTGAGTGCTGCCTCGATCTTGGAAAACCCCGTGGCAGCGGCCTCCCGGGTAATATCAAAGAGGCGGGTTGGATAGCCTCGCTGAGCCGTAAGCTGGGCAATGCCATGACCCATGGTGCCAGCACCCAGGATCGCAACAGGTGATTTCTGGATCATGCAACCCTGCTAGCATCGCTGCGGAGTCGAAGGGAGGAGCTACTTGCGGAGGAAGGTACACAAGGGAAGTTGATCGTATCGTAGGGATTTCCAAAGATTCTCGTAGCAGGCCCCCGATAGATGGACCCAGCCGTGCGAGGACAAGCTACCTTGTATTGTCGAAACCTCCCTCCCTTGGTTCGCCAATGGCCGCAATCTTCCGCCCACCATGGCTTCTGGGGATGAAACTCCTGCTGTCGATACGGCTCGCCTACGGAGCTTCAACGCAGCTACCTCCCGGGGTCGTCTCAATTCCGGTACCGGGGGCTCCTGCAGCCTACATATTGCCTGCGGAAAAATCGACGGGTCGGGTGATCATTTATCTTCACGGTCACTGCGGTGACCCTCTGGCGGGATTGCGCTCCTTCCCCAAAGCAGCTCAAAGGGTGGGTACAATGATTTCAGTGCAGGGGGATCTACCCTGCAAGGGGCGGCCAGGGAGGCGCCGGTGGTCCACCGATGCGGTACGTATTGAGACGGCCATCCATAGGGCGCTCTCTGCAGCTTCCGACATACTGGACCAGAAGCTTGTCTCCAGCGAGAGGGTGCTGGTGGGCTACTCGGAGGGAGCGCTCCGTGCAGAGCTACTCTCCGGCACCTTCCCCGGTCGTTACCCCCGAATCATCCTGGGAGGAGAGCCAAGAGCACCAAGACCAGAAAACTTCCGGCAGGCCCGATCCGTGGTGACTCTCGCCGGCCAGCTCGACCTACAGGCTCCGATGCGCGACGGCGCCGACACTCTCGCCCGTGCTGGCATTCCGGCTCGTTTTTTCCTGTTGCCGGGAGCACGCCACGGTCAGTACGGCCCTGACTGGGAACGGGTGCTGGGAGAGGCATTTTCCTGGCTTCTAGCGTCCTCTCCTGATCCTAGCCCTTAGCTTCCTCTCTTTGAGTAACACCGTGCTACCGTCACCCTCCCGATGAGCACTGTGGCCACTCTGGGTGTCGATGATGTAGCCACCCATGCCGTCATGCTCCTGGATCACCGGCGTGTGGATCTCTACGCCGAGGCCCTCGCTGCGCAAGTGCAACCTGGAGACGTGGTAGCAGACATTGGAGCAGGCTCCGGTATCCTGGCGGCCCTGGCAGCGAGGGCAGGGGCACGGCGGGTGTTTGCTGTTGAGCGAGGGCCGGTAGCGCACTTGGCGCGGAAAATCTTGATGGCGAGTGGCCTCGACGGCATCGTTGAGGTGCTCCGGGGGGATGCTAGGGAAGTTGCCCTGCCTGAGCCCCCCACCATGCTCATCAGCGAGACCCTGGGGAACTTCGGTATCGACGAGGATACCTTGTCGCTCTTCGCACTCCTCACCCGCCGCTGTGCTCCGGAGGTACGGACGATCCCCCAGCGGGTCGAGCCCATGATGGCGCTTCTCTCGGACTCAGCCCTCTCCTCCGAACTGGCCACCCTCACCTCGCTCCGGGGCCTTGACCTCCGCCTGCTCCGGGCCTCGCTGGTCCACCGTGTTCTGCCCTGCCGCCTTGACCCAAGCATCCTTGCCAGTGCCCCGGTACCTGCCGGTTCCTTTCGGGTGGGCCTCGATGTTTCCCCCCGTACGTTGACCACGACGCTGAGAGCCTCTCAACAGGGGGAAGTCAACGCTCTAGGAGGCTGGTTCCGGGCGTATCTGACGGATACCATCCTCCTGGATACGGGTCCTCTCAATCCGCCAACGCACTGGAGTCATCTACTGTTCCCGATCGATCCACCGATCTTCTGTGAGGAAGGTGACGTGGTCGAGGTGGCACTGACGCCGCGCTACCTTCCCTCCCTCCACCTGTGGACCTGGCAGGTTCGTCTCGGTAGCGAGCTGCGCCAAGGGGATGCCTTCTCAGCACTCCTGGGGGACGCTCGGGATATTGCCGCACAGATCAGTTCGGGGGGTCTACCGCCGGCGGTGCAGACCCGGCTCGAAGCTCTTCGGATCGCCTTCCAGGGCCCTGCCGTTGCGCCTGCGGAGATGGGTCGCCGCCTGTTCGCCGCCTACCCTGATCGTTACGCCAGTGAGGCCGATGCAGAGCAAGAGATCTGGGCTCTGCTCCGGGCCTACGCCTCGCTGCGGTGAAGGCTAGCGCCTTGAGAAATCCACAAGCACCTGCCCATCTACCGGCTCATGCTTTTTGTCTGGGCGTCGGCGGTGACGGCTCGGGCAACTTAGGACGTTGGTCCAGAGGATGGCCCAGCTTGGAACATTTATTTCTTGGCGCAGGCGGAGCCAGGGGCAAGGGTCTTGCAATCGACGACCTTGCAGCAGTCGAAGTCCTCGCAGTCAATGTACTTATCCCCGTCGTTGTCGGTCTTGTCCGTGCACATCTCGACGGTATTTTCCTTGACACCGCTCGACCCGCCGGATCCACCCGAGCCCTTTTGGGCACAAGAGGATTCGGGGAACTTGGCCTTGCAATCGATAAGGTCGCAGCA
>JANWXX010000409.1 GCA_025057345.1 Polyangiaceae bacterium
AGCGGCGCGGGGGGGGGCCGCAGGGGTTTGTGCTTGGTTCTTTCAGGGTCAGGTTTCAGCCTGGGAGATCCTCGGGGTGGACGCGCTCAGTATGGTTTGGACGTTGCTAGGGTCAAACCTGAGGCACTCCCAGGTGTGGCTCTCCTTTGGGCCGGTGCTGGAACGGGTATGGTTGAGCCCTGCTCAGCACCAGATTCATCACAGCGTAGATCCGCAGCACCATGACAAGAACTTTGGGGAGGCGCTGGCTATCTGGGATGCTCTGGCGGGGACACTGGTTCTGTCTGGAGAGCGTCAGCAACTCACCTTTGGCCTAGCGCCGGAGGAGCGGAACCACGGGGACACAGCGCTCAGCCTGGTGGTCGCCCCATGGCTTGCATCTGTCCGACGCCTGCTCTCAGGAGTCTCCCGGGGGAAGGTTTTGGTGGAATCTTTGGGGGTCAAAAGATAGAAATCTTCTCTTCTAGCGTCTGCAAGATGCGTCGGAGTCCCTCGTCAAAATCCTTCGGCTCTGGCAGCAAGCTCAGCACCACAAAGGGCTCCCGGGGGAAATCAAAGAAGTGGCCTGGATGGACATGGACACCGTTCCGAAGTAGCGCCAAAGTCCATTCCATCTCTGTGAGGGTCGACGGGAGGTGGAGCACGGTGTACCAACCGCCCTCCGTGTCCAGCACCGTTGCGGTCGTACCTTCAAGGGCACGGCGCAGGGTGGTGAGGTTCCGATGGGTACGCTCCCGGATGGCGTCGCCTACTTCCTCTGCTGCTTCCAGCAACGAAGGGAGCGCCTGTTGCACTGGTGTACTTACCGAAAGGTAGGTATCCGCGATGATTTCCAGACGGCTGAGTGCCTCGGTCACTTGGATATCTGGGCCGCTGACGAAGATCCATCCGAGCTTGAGCTGGGGCAGACCCACTAGCTTGGACAACCCACCGAGAGCAAAGGTCAGGCACCCGTCGTATTCTGCCAAACTACGCCCACGGGGAGGCCCTTGCAGCGGGTACTCTGCAAAGACTTCATCGCTGATCAGCGCTAGTCCTTGCTCTTGGGCCAATTCTTGGAGTGCTGCTGCCTCGCTCTCCTTGACGTAGGAACCTGTCGGGTTGTTGGGTGAAACTACGAGGATTGCCCGAGTCCGCTCGTTCACCATCTCTCGGAGCATCTCCAGGTCGATGAACCAGGCTCCAGCATAGTGCAGTGGGTACGCCCGGAGCCGTACCCCCGCCAGATCTGCCAAGAACGAGAGAAGTGGGTAGCTCGGTGCCGGGATCAGCACCTCGTCCCCTGGGTCTGCAAGCAGATGGAACAAGTGGCTGTAGGACTCGCTGCTGCTTGCTGTGAGTACGGTCCGTTCGGCGCTACGGTGCTGTCCTCGGGCTCGGTACCAGGAAGCCAAGTACTCCCGAGAGGAGAGGAGACCCAGGGGTTCTGGCTCATACGAGAGCGACGCGGGGGATGCCAACGAGGACAACAGCCCGGGAGGGTAGGGGAGCCCTGCCCGAGTAGGGTTGGAAAGGGTCATGTCCACCGGAACAGCTCCTGTTGCCTTTTGCGACGCAACTAGCGTCGTCAGCTCGTTGGGTTGGGAAGACCAGGAGCTGCGGTGAGAGAAGGGAACCTTGCGAGGCATAGAGCAACCCTAGACAGGATGCCCAGGAACTGGAGCAGCCGGGGCAGGTGGCGAGGGTGGCCAGGGAGGGAGCACAAAGGAAGTAGGGACAGTCAGTGGATTAGCGTCGTCGTCGAACTGCAAGGAGGGCTGCTACTACCCAAACGAAGCCTCCACCTGTGGGGGAAGTGGAGGTCGTGCGGCAACCGCACCCGCTATTGTCGGCGGTATCGGTAGGGGGAGCCGCAGCACCAGGCGCTTCGCTTGTGTGGAAGCCGGCCTCGCCACCCGCTCCGGAGGGGCTAATGTCGCTGCCTCCCGAGCCACCCGCGCCTGCTTGCTCGCTGCCGCCCGCGCCTGCCTCGCCGCCTGCCCCTCCCGCTGGAGGATCTGCCTCGACGAGCAGGTCGACGGCGGTGAATGCCCCATCCTGCTGGCCTTTGTTGCTGATCATCACGTAAGCATCGGAGGTACCCGCGGGGACGTCGAAGGAAACCGTGTAGGTGGTCTTGTCGAGCTTCGGCTCGGCAGTGACGAGGGTTTCGATTGCCTTGTAGGGCTTGAGGGTAAAGGTGATGGGGGCACCAAAGTTGACCCCGACCACGGGGGAGAAGGGGGTTCCGCCGCCACCGAAGGGGTTCCCCGCACCGCCAACGGAGCTGATGGCGGACTTCTTGAAGGTGACCACGAGGCGGGTGGTGCCAGGGTCGAGCTTCTTGTGGAATTGGACCACCCCGGGGTTGAAGCCCTTGGAGATGCCGGTAGTGGAGGTGCCTAGGGAGAACCAGGAGCTGAGGAGCTTGGCAGGGCCAAAAACCGCCTTGTTGGTGTGCTCCAAGATCCTGGTGCAAGAAGGTAGAACGCCGCGCTTGGTGAAGGCCTCCGTGAGCTTGTTGGCCATCTCTTGCCCCATGGAAGCCTTGACTGCCTCCAGGATGAGCTTGGCCAAGTCCTCGTAGCCAAGGTCTCCGGAAGGGGCGCTATTCATCGCTGAAAACACTGCAGCATCTAGCTTGTTTTGATCGCTTGGGGAGAGGGTGATGCGGAGATCCCAAAGACCACCGGAGAAGAGGGTTGCATCCTGGTGGACCTGCCCTCCGATGGCACTTGGGCAGCTATCTGCGTCGCTAAGGGAACGGATAGATTTTTGGTTCGGAGCCAAGTCTGTGGAGGCGTACTCCCCCACGTCTGCATCACCAGTCAATACCGAGGAGAAATAGTCAGCGAGGGCCTCGTTCATACCTCCCGGGGACATGGAGACTCCATATGTATCAAGGTGCGGCGTTGCCACGAGCTGGATGGTTGCGTTGACGACCGCATGCATGAATTCGTGATACACAACATCGCCGTCGTAGGCGTAATCACGCTTGGGCCCTTGGCCAAACCACATGGCCCCCCCTTGGATGCCGAAGATCTGGGAGAAGATCGGGTTGTTGGGGGCGAAGAAGGCGTTCTGGAACGGCTGCAATGGCAAGTTCGGGTCACCGATCTTGGCTAGGTCAAAGGTGTCAAAGCCCTGAGGAATACGAAGGTTGGCGATGGCCTCGATGGCACCGCTCTGCGCCTCGAAGTTCGGGGCGTAGCTTCGGATGCGCTCCAGCATTCGGTTGGTATGATAAAAGATCGATACCTCGGAAAAGGCATCCTCCGGTTCTGTGTCCGAGGCCGGAGGGTCAATAAGGAAATCACCGTTCTCGTCAGCCTCAGCTTTCTGGAGCAGTGAGCAAATATGAGCCTTGAGGTTGAAGCCGCCGAAGTTGATGTCCTTGACCTCCTTCTCATCAATGCAGTTGCGTGCGACGACGAAGTCATTGACAAGGTTCTTCTCCCCTTGTTTTACCGGGAGGGTGACTTCCTCGAGTGTGGGTGACTTGAGGGGGTTAGATGGATAGATCTTCGCCTTGTTTAGGGCCGTTGCTGCATCAAAGCGCACCATGACCTCGCCGCTCTTTGCATCCAAGACCACCACCGGTGCCAAGGGCAGCGACGGGATAGGACGCCCGCTCACCACGTAGGCAAGCCGACCCCCCTCGGCTCCTGGCCAGATCGCCAGCATTGCCCCCGTAGGTGATAGTGGAAACCCCACCGTCTCCGAAGCCTTTGCCGCAGCTACCTCCTTGCTGAAGGCGGGTGTTACATCTTCCGGTAGCGAGTCTTCCAGGGTTGCCCCTACCAGCCTCGCCACCCCGTCTGCAGCGAAGGTCACCGAGGCTCCTCCCATAGCCACCGGAAGCCCCCGGTGCACCTGCTTCATTTTCACCACCTGCTCGCCATTCGAGAGCTGCAAGTGCCTCGCCTCGCCCAGCCCCAGCCGTGTGTCGATCCGCTCCCTTAGCAGTGCTCTCGAAGCTGCCTCCAGCTTGGCTCGGTTGGGTATCGTGACCTTTGTCGGTTGGCCCTGAGCCTCCAGGAATCGCCCGACATCAAGGAATTGCGCTCTTGGTGGTGCGGCCAGCGCAGCGCCGGCAGAAAGGTTGGTCAGCAGCAGCATGGTGAAGAATCGAGTGCGTCGCATGGTGGGGTCTCCATACCGTTACTTCTCCCTTCTGGCACCTCGCATCCTTCACATCTAAACGATTTTTTCATCTATTCGTTCATACTCTCTGCAACCTTCCACTCGCTGCGGATCCGATCCACACCTAATCTGTTCTCCTATGGCTATCCCATATCCTCCCGAGGCGCTTACTGCTTTGATCGTGGCTTTTTGGTTAGTGGGTGGGATGAGACATCTCTTCTAGAGAAGTTCTCTACAGGATCTCCCGACGAGTCCGTATCTGGCTGACTTGCGCGCAAACATCCCACCTACTCACACCAGAACTTCCCTACACTGATGCGACCCTCACTGCCGCTTCATGTCTACCGGCAGCCCGCCTAGCCGCACCACGACATGACAACCTTAGGAGTTACGCACCCAGGGCCAAGTGCCTGGGAACACTGGGGTTTGCAAGGAAGGTCCGGATGGCCTCACGCAC
>JANWXX010000040.1 GCA_025057345.1 Polyangiaceae bacterium
CCCCCCCTGAGCCGACCAAGCCTTATAGCCCCCCACGAAGGGTACCGCCGACTTGAGCCCCCTCTCATGAATCGTCACCGTATCCAGCCGAACCACGCCAGGCAACCGCCCTAGTGCCCCCAGAGCCTCCACCGGTGCTGTTATCTGGATTGCATTCGCTAGCCGGCGGAACCGGTACACCACCCGTGCCCCCGTTGCCTCGATCCTGGGGAGCAGGGCTTCCTGTTGGGCATCGATCTCCCGAAGCCTAGCCCTCCCTTGCGCCACCCACGACTCTCGGTTCTCTCCTACCTCCTTCCTAACCTCAGCTACTGCAGGCCCCTCCAGCACAACGTAGCGATGAACCCAGCTCTCCACCGTCTTGGGCCCATGACTCTCCCCCTCACTAGCTAGCCCCCCGCGGCTGGCCATTCCCTCCCGTTGATGACGGAATCGACTCACCCAATCCTGCTCTTCGACCTCGCCCCCTCCCCCCACAGTACAAGCCGCCACCCCCACCACCCCTAGCCAACCGCCTAGCCTTGTGAAGACCTTGCCTCGCATCCGGCAGTCCTAGGACATCCTACCGCAGAACGGCAAGGTGCCCAATCCGCCCCATGTGTCTCCTCATCGGTTTTCAACCCTCACCGATTCTTCCACTCTTACGCCAAAGTTCCACGGTTCCGAGGAAGGCACAGGGGTTCATCTGCCTATCTTTCTCCTCTCTAGGTTGCTTTCTCCACCAGCAGTATGAGAGCGCGGGCAGGACAGGTTACCGGACTCGCAGGTCTGGACTACAGTGCGCGATGTGACACGATGGAGCCTCCTCGCTTGCCCCCTGCTACTCGCCTGCAAATCCGACCCTCCTACTCCTTCCCCTCACCCTCCGATCATCTCCCTCCGCACAACCTCCTCGGCTGTCGTTAGCGCCACCCTTGGGCCGACCGCTTCGGCACCAGCAGAACCCCGCCCTAGGGTGATCCCCGTGGAGCAAGTCATCGCCTTCTCGGGAGCAGGAGGTGTGACGCTGGCAGCAAGCTGGTACCAGGCAAGTTCTGAAGCTCCGGTGGTGGTGTTTCTCCACCGCCTGGGTGGACAACGAAGCGAGTGGCAGCCTTTGATACGCAAGCTCCTGAAGGAAGGCCCTGAACTCTCTCTCCTGACGCTGGACCTTCGCGGACACGGGCAGTCCAGTGCCTCGGAAGGGAGGGTAGGAGGTAGCCTCCAGAAAAGGGATATTGAGCAGATCCCCGAGGATCTCAAGGCACTGGTGGGAGAGGTTGACCGGAGGCTTGGACAGAAGGCAAGCTCGCTCATCGGGGTGGGGGCCGATTTGGGGGCAACCGTGCTGGTCCTGGCTGCCAGCCAGGAACCACGGTGGAGCACGCTGGGGCTGCTCGCGCCCGTAGCGGGGCTGCGAGGGGTGGATCTGTACCGCCCCTTCGCGGAAGTTCGGCGCAGGCCCATTTGGCTAGCAGTAGCTCGGGAAGATCCGGTTTCCCTGGAGCCTTTCAAGGCCATGACCTCGATGGTCGGGGCAACCATCACCAGCAAGCAGTACGAGGGGCAAGACCACAACATCACCCGGCTGGCCGCATCAACGCCGGTGCTCTGGGATGACCTAGCGGGATGGATAGTTTCCTCTACAAACTCCTTGTCTGCCCAGCCCGCCTCTGCCCAGTCCGCTGGAGGGGAGAAATGAAGGAGCCGGAGCGAGGGAGAGAGGAATTCATCTCCGAAGTTCAGGAGTTGATCGAAGGGCTCTCACGGGATCTGTTCTCCCTGGACACCCAGGAAAAAAGTACGAACGTCGACCCGAATCTGATCAATGAAATCTTTCGGAAGGTCCATACGCTCAAGGGGCTGGCTGGCTTCTTCGGTGCCAACCGTCTGGGGGAGCTCTCCCACGATCTGGAAGAGATCCTGGACGATCTGCGACTAGGAAAAAGACCGCTAGACCGGGAGATGGTGGATCTTCTGTTCAAAGCACTGGATGTCTGCGGACAGCTTTTGCACCTAGAGCAGCACCCAGAGCTGGAGGCACCGCCGCAACTGGATGCATTCTTTCAAGAGCTTGCTCACTTCGCCCGTGCCGAGCAGGAGCAAGTGCATCCTGCGATGCTCTCCGATTACGAGCTGGATGCGGGACTCCTTGCGGTCTTGACTGAGTACGAGGAGCATCGGCTGAGAAGCAACATACAGCAGGGCATGTCCCTCTTCCGCGTCAGAACGACATTCAAGCTGCAGACGATCGACGACGAGCTGGAACAGCTCAAAGTGATGGCAAGGCCTCTGGGGGAGATCATCACCTACCTCCCCACAGGAGGCGGGGACAGCGATACAATTGAGCTGGAGGTGCTGATGGCCTCTGGCGCGAAGGCAGAGCAGCTCCAGGCAACGCTAGGGGGCCCTGCGATCCGGATCGAGGAGCTGGCCCGCAGAAACCCGACGAACCCTGCCCTTTCAGACCACCAGGAGATCCCACGGGATTCGATAGCACCGCAACGTGAATTGAACCACGCCATGGATCTCAGTGAACCGAAGGCGACGCCTGGGTCCGCAATGCAGGCCACCTCCCTCAAAAGCACCTCCCAGACGGTAAGAGTAGACATCCGCAAGCTGGACAACCTCATGAACATCGTGGGAGAACTAGCGATCGTGAGGGCTTCGCTAGCCCGGATAACTGAGCGGGTTCGGGGTCAGGCTGCGCACCGGGAGCTGGCGATGGAACTACACCGGCTTCACCGGGCCTTCGACCGGCACCTTGGACAGATGCAAGACGGCATTCTGGAGGTCCGAATGGTACCGATCGGTCAAATCTTCGACCGGCTCGGGAGGGTCGCCAGGCAATCGAGCCGAGAAACCGGGAAGCAAGTCAACTTGGTGATCACCGGTGCGGAGACAGAGGTAGACAAACTAATCGTCGAAGAGTTGAGCGATCCACTCATGCACATGGTCCGTAACGCTATCGACCACGGAATCGAGCCGACCGAGGAGAGAATCCGAGTAGGGAAGCCCGAGCAAGGGACCATCGCGATCAACGCCTTTCAGAAAGGAAGCCATGTATTCCTGGAGCTGGAAGACGACGGACGGGGCATGGACCCAAAGAGGCTGATCGATACGGCGGTAAGCCGTGGATTTTTGGGGGCTCAGGAGGCGAAGGAGCTGGGGATCGAGGAAGCTTTCGGGCTGATCTTCCTCCCCGGATTCTCGACCAAGGTGAGCGCGGACATGATGGCAGGACGGGGCGTAGGTATGGATGTAGTAAAGACCAACATCAGCCGCCTCGGAGGTGTCATCGACGTACAAAGCGAAATCGGCGTGGGGACGAAGATGACCATCACCCTTCCCATCACCCTTGCGATCCTGAGCGCGCTCATCGTCCACGTGGGTGGTCAGCCCTTCGCGATACCTCTGTCCAGTGTTCAGGAAGCGCTGGTGTTCGATCCGACGGCGACCCGAACGGTAGACAACCGCGAAGTCATGACGCTACGAGGAGCAACGCTGCCCATCGCAAGATTGGCAAGGCTCTTCGGCCTGGCAGGGCAGGAGCGCGGGTTTGTGGTGGTTGTTGCCGTGGGAACTCGACGCTTGGGCCTGGTGGTCGACTACCTGGAAGGGCAACAGGACATCGTGATCAAGCCCCTGGGGCCCTCGCTCCGTCAGGTCCGGGGGTTTGCTGGTGCGGCACAGCTCGGTGACCAGCGAGTAGGTCTGGTTCTGGACAGCCCGGCCCTGGTCGAGGAGATCCTCACGGGAGAGGTGAGCAAGACTCCCTTGGGCCTACGGCGGAGCATGGCATGATGGCATCGTGGTCCGCATGAAGGGGTCCAAGCTGTCGGCACGCCGGGCGCAATCCGCTGATCGGGGCAATGTAGCGGAATTTCTCGCCCTGCGCCTGGGGAGCGAGCTATATGGGGTTCCTTTGTCCCATGTGCGGGAGATTCTGGTTTCGCCCCCCCTCACGGTAGTCCCTCGTGCCCCCCACGACGTGCTTGGGATCATCAACGTACGAGGACAGCTCATCACCGTGATTGATCTGAAGGCGAGGCTGGGCCTCCTGGGAGATCGCCCACTCCAACGGCCCAGGGTGCTCCTGGTTCCAGGTCCTGAAGGAGAACTCCTTGGGCTCAGCGTGGATGAAGTGCTCCAAGTCTACCGGTTGGCAGAAAGCGAGATCGAACCCGCTGGGGTGCTAGGAGGCAACGTGGCTGAGCATGTGGCAGGGATCGGGAGACGCGATGGAGTTCTCCTCATCCTGCTTTCGCTGAGTACGCTGCTTGGCGGAGGGCCGTCGTGAAAGCGTTGCCGAGAAGCCGTGCAGAGGCGCAGCGCACGTTCGTAAGCTTCTTCGTCTCGGAGATCGCCTATGCGCTGGATGTGGTTTATGTGGTGCAAATCGTCCACCCGGGCCCCGTCGATCCGCTCCCCTATATGCCCCACGGAGTGATCGGGGTTTCGGATTTTCGAGGCAAGGTCATTCCGATCATCGACTTGCGGGTGAGGCTAGGGGCCAGCCCCGCAAGGGACGAGCGAAAGGTCAAGTGGCTGGTCGTCAAGAGCGGTCCGGCGATGGGGGCGCTGGTAGTGGATGACGTGGAGGATGTCTTCAGCGTTCTGCTGACAGAGATCCGCCCCCCTCCTCGCTCCGGGGATGAAGAAATGAGGGCGCTAGGTGGGGTATTCCAGCACCGGAAACGCATGACTTTCGTGCTGGATCTACTCCGACTCCAGTCGCTCCTAGAGGTGACCGAGCATCAGCCTTCGGAGGCGCAGGATCCAGCAGGGCTGCGGGACGAGGGGAGAAAGAAGGGGAGAACGTGAGCCACCAGTGGCGCTCCGGCGGACCTCGGATGGATCCCCAGGATCTCGCCGCGCTTCTCCAGATCTTCCGGGAGGCGGCAGGCCTAGAGTTCCCTAGGGATACAGAGTACGTTCTGGAACGCAAACTCCAGGACCGACTGGTAGCGCTCAGGTTCGACAACTTTGGCGATTACGTACGGCTGCTCCGCTCCACAGCAGGTCGCAAGGAGCTGGAGCATGCGCTCGATGAGGTAACCACCCACGAAACCTACTTCTTCCGGGAAGAGTACCAGCTCAGGCTCTTTCAGCAGGATCTCCTCCCACGGCTCCGGGCGATGAATGAAGGAAGGAGACGGCTGACGCTTTGGAGCGCGGGATGTGCAAGTGGAGAGGAGGCCTATACCGTCGCGATGCTCTTGGACAATTCCAAACTCTTCGAAGGGTGGGCCCTCCGGGTGGTGGGGAGCGACCTATCGAAGCGGTGCATCTACCAGGCGCGGCGCGGCTCCTACGGGCGGTCCTCCTTCCGAGCGCTGCCGAGAGAGTTCGAGGAGCGGTACTTCACCCTGCAAGGAGAGCGGCTGGAAGTGATTCCCAAGATCCGAGAGATGTGCTTGTTCCTCCAAATGAATCTGCTGGATCAAGAGCGCCACCTGACCCTCGGACGCATGGACGCCATCTTCTGCAGAAATGTGCTGATCTACCTTGCAGAAGAAGCGCGCCAGAAAGTACTCCGATTGCTCTACGAGCGGCTCATCCCCGGGGGCTACCTGATGCTTGGCCACTCCGAGTCACTCCTCCACCTACAGAGCGCATTTGAAGCAGTTCACCTCCAAGGAGACGTAGTGTACCGACGGCCGGAATCAGACGACGGGAGACGCTCTCAGAACAGCGGGAGGAGTCGCTGATGGAAGAAAAGCAGAAGATCCGGGTGCTCGTCGTCGACGACTCAGCCTATAACCGGCGGAATATCGCGGAGATTCTTGCCCAGAGCGGGGAGGCCGAAGTGATCGGCAAGGCGATGGATGGGGAGGAGGCACTACGGCAAACACTTGCCCTCAAGCCGGATGTCATCACCCTCGATCTAGAGATGCCTCGCATGGATGGGTTCACTTTCCTGAGGATCCTCATGGCGAAGCAGCCAACGCCCGTGATCGTAGTATCGAGCTACTCCCAACGAGATAACGTATTCAAGGCGCTAGAGCTAGGAGCCCTGGAATTCATCGCCAAGCCGGAGCGCCAGCTCGCTGCAGATCCCAGTGAGCTTCGGCACGAGTTGCTCCAAAAGCTCCAAATCGTGCGCTTGCTCCACCGAGGGCTCTCCGCACAGCGACCCTCCCGCACCACAACCCGCAACCTCGCCCTTGTCCTCCCCGAAGTCCCCCCCCGTTGGCTGATTGGTATCGCCTCCAGCACGGGAGGGCCCTCGGCGCTCCTTGAGATCTTCGGGAACCTCCAGGAGCGTCTTCCCGCCGGCATCGTCGTTGCCCAGCACATGCCCGACAAGTTCACCCGCACCTTCGCAGAACGCCTCGACAAGCGAGGCCCGTTCCGCGTCGCAGAAGCCCAGCACGGCGATGCCCTCGTCGCTGGTAGCGCCCTCGTCTGCCCCGGACGCCAGTGCATGGAGGTCACCGTTAACGGTCAGGAGCTCCGTGTCCGCGTCCTGCCTCCGGCCCCCGGGGATCGCTACGTTCCCAGCGCCGACCGCCTGCTACGTAGCGTCGCGGAAGCCTATGGGCGCCGCGCCGTCGCCGTCATCCTAACTGGCATGGGGGACGACGGACTAGCAGGCGCACGGGCCATCCACGAAGCCGGCGGGCTCGTGGTCGTCGAGAGCCCTGAAACCGCCGTCGTCAACGGTATGCCCGGAGCCGTCCATCGCGCAGGCCTAGCTCACCATGTCCTCCCACTGCCCGACATCGCCAACTTTCTCCTTGAGTTGATGGGTTCTTAGCGCTCTGCCCCGCAAGATGACGCACTTGGTTGACGCAGCGCCCCTACACACGAGCGTTTGCAAGAGAGCGAGACTTCACTAGAAGGCTCCCCCAGCGAAGCTCGTGGGTACGAAACGGAAACCGAGCCGAAACAGGAGAACCGAGATGAGCGATCCGAAGCCACCGACCGCCGAGGCAGCCCGAGGCGAGCCGCCGACGAAGTTTGACTTTTTCAAGACCATCCAAGCATACCTCGACGAGGCTTCCGATGCGGTGGGGCTTGAGCCCTACATCCGCACTATCCTGTCGCAGCCGAAGAACGAGATCATCGTCAACTTTCCGGTCAGGATGGATGACGGAACGGTACGCCTCTTCAAGGGCTATCGGGTCCAGCACTCGAACATCATCGGTCCGTTCAAGGGAGGTATCCGGTACCACGAGGATGTGACCCTGGACGATTGCAAGGCACTCGCCGCGCTGATGACCTGGAAGTGTGCGTTGATGCGCCTCCCCTACGGTGGAGGAAAAGGCGGCGTCAAATGCAACCCTCGGCAGCTTTCGAAGGCGGAACTGCAGCGAGTGACACGGCGATTTTTCTTCTCGCTAGGGAACAATATCGGCCCAGACTTCGACATTCCCGCGCCGGACGTAGGGACCAACAGCCAGACCATGGCATGGGCGATGGATACTTATGCCAACACCGTGGGCCACATCAACAAGCAGGGCGTCAAGGGGGTCGTAACGGGGAAGCCCGTGGCCAGCGGAGGTACCCTCGGGCGCGAAAAAGCCACTGGACAAGGGGTCGTCCACTGCCTGACGGAGTGGGCCCAAGAGAAGGGCTTCAACCTCGAAGGAGCCACGATGATCGTCCAGGGCTTCGGGAATGTGGGTTCCCACACCGCGACGATTCTCAGCCGCCTTGGCGTCTCCACCATCGCCGTGGGCGACCACACCGGGTACCTCCTCAACCCGGAGGGCTTCAATCCCCACAAGCTCCAGGATTACGTCGCTACCCACGGCAGCATTGCTGGCTACCCGAACGGCAGGGTGATTAGCCGCGATGAGTTCTTCGCCACCAAGGCAGATATCTTCGTCCCTGCCGCCTTGGAGAACCAGATCGGCGTCAAGGAAGCTCGTGCCCTTGATGTCAAGGTTGTGGCTGAGGGTGCCAACGGTCCCACCCACCCGGCGGGGGAGAAGATCCTGCTGGACCGCGGCATCGATATCATCCCCGACGTGCTAGCGAACGCAGGCGGCGTTACAGTCAGCTACTTCGAGTGGGTTCAGAACAAGCGCAGCGAGAGCTGGACCTTGGAGGAGGTCGATGAGAAGCTGGAAACTGCCATGCGTCGCGCCTACCACGACGTGGTGAACATGGCTCGCGCCAAGCGTCTCCCCCTGCGTATCGCTGCGTATGCAGTCGCCCTCAACCGCATCCAGGCGGTCTACCGCGAGCGGGATATCTTCCCGTAAATTCGTCCCCCAAGCTGCCTTCTTCCATCTTGATCTTCCAGAGCTCAAAATATCCAAGCCGGTATCGCTTGGGGAGCACGGTGAAAGAACAGATGTGTTTGACCTAAAGCCAAGTCAAGACGAAGCCAAGAGCTGCTTGGACGTCGACTTGGACGACAAGAGGATACCTCAACGCAGCAGACGCGGTGAACTTGGAGATGTCCAAGTTGGTGCCCACGCTCTGGCCGGTCGCAGGCAAGGGCTTGTAACACGATACGATCGGTGCAGACGAACTAAGGGTGGAAGTGGCCCTAGCGCTTGACGATGCGCACCTGCTTCACCTGTCCCTCGTAGGGCCGATGCAGTTTGATCTACCTTGCTGATGCCCGAGAGCTGCAACCGCTTGCCCAAGGCCACGACCGTGGGGAAGGTCGGACCGGAGCGGTGTTGTGGTTGCCGAGCTACTGCGTGGTGAGCGTAGGGGGAGTGCCGCTTTCGGGAATCCGGCGGCACATCGCAGGGGAACAACGTCCCGAGTGAGGGTCTCGGTGGTTGTGCGAACGGGTGGCGGCCCCCCACCTGCTACGAGCAAGGTGGGGGCTTGCGGTCCTTTGGTTACTTCTTCTTGGGGAGAGCCGGGGGCTTCATCCCCTTCTTCTTGGCCTCCTCGCAGCCACCCCACTCCATCTTCTGCTCGCCTCTGCTGACGATGATGTCGAACTCGACGCGGCGGTTCTTGGCGTGGACTTCCTCGGAATCGCCCTTCTCTTTGAGACAGTAGGGGCCATAGCCCATGGCGCGCATGCGAGATTTATCGATACCAGCCTTCTCCAGTTCCTTCATGACGGCCTCAGCGCGTTTCTGGGAGAGGGTCTTGTTGGCCGCAGGGGCGCCACGGCTATCGGTATGGCCGGCGATCTCAATGAGCTCGATCTCTGGATGCTCTTTGAGAGTCTTGGCGATCTCGTCGATGAGCTTGTCGGAGGCATGATCAATTTCGGCGGAGCCGGTGACGAACTTGACCTCTTCATCGATCTCAAGATGGGTTCCAGAAACCTTCACATGGGAGGGTATTTCGTCGGGGCAGCCGTCGTCATCCTGATAGCCGTTTTTCGTTTCTGGCTTGTCGGGGCACTTGTCGGCATCGCCCAGAATACCGTCCTGATCCGAGTCTTCAGAGGGGCAACCGTCCGTGGGGTTGGGCTGGAGGCCATCTTCCTTCTTATCAGGGCACTTGTCGTCACCGTCGGCTACACTATCTCCGTCTGCATCCGCAGGGGCGCTCGAAGGAGGCGGGGTGGCCGAGTTGGTGGGGATGCCACCCCCGATGTTGAGGTTACCGCCTGCAGAAGCCTGACAGCCAGGGAGCGAGGCCAGGAGCAGGGCACCACCGGCAAGCAGGCCGAGGAGGAGGGAAGAGAGAGTGGTTGGCTTCATGGTATCTGGGTTGGGTTAGAGGGGTAGGGGAGCCCCGGACGCCAGGGCTCGCGCGCCTATGAGACGTGGGGTTTGCAGGTTTGCTTCACCCATCGGGGGAGTAGAGTAGACCTCACGTCTCCCCGGGAGCGGGAAGTAGCATACCTTCCCGCCCCCGAAAACCAGGAAATTCACACCGTAGAGGCTAGTCCTTTCCGGGGTTTCATCGCAGACTGTAGATCGTGGCCCTTCGTGAATTTGCCATTCTCGATACGGCTCCCCTACGCCGTGGACAACTTGCCGTCCTCGAACTAGACGCCCCCAGCCCCCTCATCGGGCTCACAACCGGGACCCGCGTCCATCTTGTCTTTCAAGATGGCTCCCGAGAGGCCGTTGAACTCAAGAGCCTAGGCTTTGCCAGCTCCACCCCGGACCATGCTCACGTCATCGTCACGATGCCCATCAAGGATGTCACTGGAGCTATCCGCCTCGAACTTGAGGATGTCCTCTGACCCCAAGCAGCACACACGGCCTACCTGTCGCCAAACTCGCCGAGCATATCCTCTGCGGTGCTCCGTTGAGGGGGCTGAGCTTTACCGGCAGGTCCGCAAGCAGAACACTCTAGGGTAGGGTTCTTCGCTGCAAGCCAGGGGAAGGAGGTCCACCGAAACTATCACCGGATCGGGATCGTAAAGTTCACTGGGCTGCAAGACGTACTGAGCGCCGTAGAACTGCCCCGGGGGCGACGGGTCGCCCAAGCACAAGGATCTCATTTACCTTGCCTCGCCGGGATGTATCGCAATTGACCGCCCGGGTGGCTTGGAGAGTAGCGGCTGGGAAGGGTGCATAGAGCTGGCGGAGGGCCGGCACGTCCGCATTGGACAAGAGGCTGTGAACACCTCGTTCAACGAGCCGACCGAAGACTCGAGCAAGCCTGATCTGATCGTTTGCGTTGAAACCATCCGGAGAGTATGCGGTGAAGTTAGCCGTGGAGGAAACCGGGACGTAAGGCGGGTCGAAGTAAGCAAAATCGCCAGGAAGCATCCTATCGGCTGCGAGGGTAAAATCCTGCACCCTCA
Organism: Polyangiaceae bacterium; assembly: GCA_025057345.1. Lineage (GTDB taxonomy): Bacteria > Myxococcota_A > Polyangia > Polyangiales > Polyangiaceae > JANWXX01. The sequence continues at coordinate 10,667 of JANWXX010000040.1, forward strand.
GCTCTGCATCTTGGAGCACCCGAGAGCAGGCCCGCAGGTTGGCCTCGTCACAGATCAGCGGGTTGGTGTAGCGCCCGAAAGGGACATTGAATTGACCAGATCGGTTGACACGGTAGAGACCGTTGAATCCGGTGCGGTTGAGGAAGATGGTGCGAGCAGCGCGCTCGGGAGGGGAGAGCATGAAGGGGTTCTGGGCTCGGACTTCGTAGTAATGTTCCTGCTCGTAACGGTGCATCCGAAGCGCTTCGATCACCTCGTCGATGCTATCCCGGACGGCGGTGTAGCAGTCGATCAGCTCGCGGTTGACGTCAGAGAGGAAGGCACGGCGAGGGCGAAGGGCGAAGAAAAGGGCTCCACCGCCGAGGAAAGGCTCGTGGTAACGCTCAAAGGATTCCGGCAGGTGAGGCCAGAGCTGGGACAGGAGCTGCCCCTTCCCTCCGACCCATTTCAGGAAGGGTCTGGGGATTCCCCGGTGATCGGGCGGCGAGTGTGGCCTCCGTTGCGTCTTCGTCGTAGCGCGCAGCATTACCTGGGACGCTAGCGACATGGTCTTTCCAAGCCTAAAACCATGAGAAAATAGTTGAATACTTGGCCGTCGTCGCTCTATCGTGGATGGATAGGCCTTCTAAGACGCAAGGTATCTCTGAACAACTGGGATCCCGATGGAACAAAAATCTGTGAGGCACCACCCCAGGTTTGGGTAATATGTTTTCTTATGCATCATCCTCGAACTACCTTTCTTCGGGCTCTTATCCTGACTGCCATCACGGTCCCCACAGCCGGCTGCGGAGACTCCTCTCATGACAATGGAACCCTTCCCACAACCCACAGTACCGGAGGGAGTGGGGGGAGCGGCGGTGCAGCAGGCAGCAGCCTTGCCGGAGGTGGAGGCGATGCAGGGACAGGAGGCAACACCACCGGAGCAGGGGGGAGCTTTGCCGGTTCAAGTGGTGCAGCGGGGAGCAGTGGAGCAGCAGGCAGCAGCGGCAACGGCGGAGCGGCAGGGTTCAACAACTACCCTTGCGAGAAGCCGGAGAGCATCCTGGTAGGGGGGAAACCAACAGGGTACGAGCGGTGTGCCAACGGAGCCATCCACCGCCGAGAAACCCTGGAGTGTCCAAGCTTGCTTCCTCAACCCAAGAGCTGTGAGCAAGCACCCCAAGGGGGGACTTGCACAAATGATGCAGATTGCAAGGAGGCTCCCAACGGATTCTGCGCTCCTTCCGATGGCCTTTTGCCTGGATGCCACTGCCGCTACGGCTGCACCAAGGATTCCGACTGCGGGAAGGGAAGCATCTGCCTCTGCGGAGAACCGGTAGGGCACTGCGTGGCAGCCACCTGCAGCAGCGACAAGGACTGCGGCGGAGGGCTATGCAACAGCTACGGCAACGAAGAAATCTGCTCGTTTGGTTTCGCTTGCCAGTCCTCCAAGGATACCTGTGGAGGCGACAAGGATTGTACCTCGCCCAAACTCTGCATAGTCGAAGGGGACCACCGGACATGCAAGGAGGAACAGCCCTGCGCCATCGGGCGCCCACTGGTAGTGGAGGATAGGTGGCGCTTTGCCAGGCTGGTACGGCGGGGTTACGGCTGGGCCTAACCCCTTGGCTCACCCTTTGCGAGAGAGCTGGCGGACCGCCTCACCTAGACCATCGAGGGTAAGATGATACATAGGGAAAATCTGGCGGATTATGTTACAGGTGCCAATCTCCCAATAGCGAGGAGGCTCCGGGTTGAGCCAAACACAACGAGGGAAGTGCTCGGCCAGCACCTGGAGCCATGCGAGACCGCTCATGGCGCCGGTGCCTCGGTCCACCAAGGTTCCATCCCAGGGGCTTGTGCCAAGTAGCTCGGCTGGATGCATGGAGGCATCACCCACCAGGATGAGCCTCCAACGGGCGTCGAGCTGGTGAAGTAGATCCGCCACGCGTATCGGCTCGCCACCGAAGGCTTCGGTAGAGTAGACCTTACCATACACGCAATTGTGAAAATAGTAGCTACGGACTTCCCGCAGATTGGAGGCTCGCTTCGCTGCAGAAAAAAGTTGGGAAACTGCGTGGGAATAGGGATCCATGCTCCCGCCAACATCCATGAGCAGAAGGACACGAACGTTAGGCTTGCGGGGCGGTCGGGTTCTCATCTCTAGCTCGCCACCGTTGCGGGCGGTGGCCGCGATGGTTTCGTCGATATCCAGTTCCTCGTCGAGCCCCTCCCGGAGAAAAGCTCGGAGTTTCCGGAGGGCGACTTCCATTTGCCGTACGTCGAGCACCAGATCACTGCGGTACGGAGCGAACATCCGAGCATCAGCGACCCCCATAGCGCCGCGGCCTCCCCCCCCACCCAACCGCACCCCGCTGGGGTGCTGGCCTCCGGTGCCGAAGGGGCTGGTTCCGCCGGTCCCGATCCAGCGGTTGCCACCGTCATGGCGCTCCTTTTGCCTCTGAAGACGTTCTGCAAGTCCATGACGAACCTCCTCCATATCGAGGCTTTGGAGCGCCTGACGCTCTTCCTCGGACAGCTCATGCATCCGCTGGGGGTTCTGGAGCCAGTCAAGCAGATCGGCAAACACGTCCAGAGTGATCTCGGTGACTCCCTTGAAATGGGCGCTGAACGCCTGGTCAAAGGCGTCGTAGTCCTGCTCCCGATGGATCATCACCGCACGGGCTACATAGTAGAAGCCGGTGAGGCTTTGGCCGTGGAGTTCTTGGCGCATCGCGCGAGCGAGGCTGAGTATCTCTTGGGTACCAACCTTTACCTTACGGCGTCGAAGCTCGTAGAGGAAGGGAACGATCACGCCGCTCATGGGGCATCTCCAAGGCGACCCCGGCCACAGCGCAGGTCGCCGGGTGTGGATAGAACAAGCTCGTGTTCGCCCACACGGATGGTGCTAGGGATGACCACAGCCCCCTGAAATCTGCCTTCGTCATCGGTAGCGAGAGCCCCCAGAGGCACCTCGGCATTCTCCAGCACCAGCGCGACGTCGAGACGAACATGGGGGCAGGGAGCCCCGGAAGACTCCACGCGACCTTCCAGGTGGAGCGCTTGATTACGTATCACCTCCCTGTCGAGGAAGGAGAGAGCAATGCGAGAGGGGGGGCGCTCATCCTCGAAGGAACCGCCTCCCGTAGTAGCTGCCGAAGCAACAGGGACCGCAGAACTTGCCGGGCCTGACCTGGACCCGGCGCCACCGGAGCCGGTCGTCCCCGGAGAGCGGTTCCGGCGGGCCAATTCGTCTCCAGGTCCAGCGCCAGGAGGCCACGGGAAAGGATCCGCCGGAGGAGTATAGACCGGCTGCTCTTGGGCAGAGGAATCGTTGAAATTCATGGCAGCGCCACCGAGATCGATGCGATGCCAGAGGGTTCCATCGTGCACTTCGACCCAGGCATGGGCCTCATTGGTCACCATTCGAGCAGGGATGCGAAGAGCGAGTGCCGAGATCACGAAAGAGAAGGCACGGTGGCGGCAGACTCCCTTCTTCGCGAGAGCCACATCGAGAAAGACATTTCCGCGAACCGGAAGCGGTGCTTCAGACGCAATAAACGATCGATAGTACCCGACCAGCCTCTCCACGACTTCGTGGAAGGACTGAGCACGAGAGACTCCGATCTGGCGGTTGACCTCCTCGGCAGCAACCTGGAGCCCCGCCGGAAGCGGAGTGACTAGCGGAAGGTCGCCCCACAAGGCATCGTTTAGGGGGCCCCCCAAGGAGGCACGGGGGATAGAGGCATGGAGAAGCACCCGCACACGCTGCCGAGTTAGCCCTCGAACGAAGTAGTTGTCCGCACCATCCCGAAGCACCTCCAGCGAGGTCTGTGGAACAGTATGGAGCTTCAATATACGCATCCGAGGACCAACCGTAGGGATGCGTATCGCCTCACCCGGCACCAGGTCCACGGTGATGTCTCCGTAGAACGGGTCTTCGCCAGGCTGGAGGTTGCCACCGACCGGGACACGCTCCAGTTCCGGGTGGCCTACGAAGAAGGAGGCTGAGGAGGTCACTGCATCGAAGGCATAGAGGCGCTTGAAGGGAGCGACAGAGGGAGCAAACGGATCATCGTAGTCAACTTGGGTAACGGGCCGGGTGTCTCGGTCCGGGATAAAGGTGTTACCATCAACCGAGCGACTGTAGGCTTTCTCGCTAAGAGAAGGGAGGCGGAAGGGATCAGGGGCACTGACGGGCCCCCCAGGGGTTTCGATGGCGGCGGGGAGGTCACCAACGGTGGTGGTAGCGCCGAGCTGGAGATCCTCCCTAGGGTCCGGAGGGATGTACTCGTGGAGCATAGGCCCCGCCGCAAGGGTGGTAGCCGTAGCAGTGGTAACCAGCAGAATGACCCAAGAGAGGCGAGAAGATAGCAGGCTCACGGAGCATTACTCCTCACCGGCATCGATGCATCCAAAGGCGCCAGGCCGGTAGAGGTGCTGCCCCTCGGCCGTCTCGGTGTAGCGGGGGGGGTACCAGCGCTGCCCCGGAGGGGTGCTAGCCCAGTGGGAGGGACTCCAGACCCAACGGAGCCCGTCCCAGTGCCAGTGGCCGGCAATCCAGGACATTCCTGGGGCTACCGGAGCTTTGCCGTCGACTTCCTCAAGGGGCGTCGGCGGGGCGGTGGGGACTTGCATCACTATGCGAGGTTCGCAGGAGGAACGGCTCGTGCAGCCAACAAGAGCAGGCAGCAAGAGCAAAGGCACAAGCAACCAGCACATCCAGAATGGACCGTACCGCGCGGGATGGCCTAGGTCCAGGCTCAGCGCGTTGCTCGCAGGCGCTCCGCCAGGGCGAGGAGTGCGGCCGCCAGCACGGCTGCTCCTCCGCAGGCCAGCGCCCAATCCCCCCGAGCTTGCCCTGGGGCAGCTGCCTGGACCAACCCATCCTGAAGCCCACTCCCCACCCCTGCCAACGAAAGGAGCAGATCGAGGGGTGCGGCGGCAGCCATCCCCTCCACCACAAGCCGAATGGCCACAGGAACCAGCCAGGGGCCCATATGCCGTAGGAAGATCGTTATACGCCGTGCTCCCAGCGCCTGTGCTCCCTCCAGAAAGGGCTCGACCTCCAAGGCCCGGACATCTTCTAGCAGGACCGCAGAGGAACGTGCTGCCCAAATCAGAGTGTAAGCGGTGAAGAAACGCAGCTCCCCCCGCCATCCTTGACCCAAGAGGCCCAGAAAGATGAGCCAAGGCACCGACAACAACACTTCGGTGCCCCTGGCAAACCAGCGTACGGAGGCCCTCCCAAACGCAAAGGCTACCCCTACCAGCAGCCCCCCCAACCCCACCCCAACCAGCGCTGCCACCAGCCCCAGTCCCAACCCCAGCCGCAGCACCGCCACCAAAGGTCCGGAAGGCAGCCCCCAGGCCACCACCGCCAGCAGGCCCAGCGCTAGCAACACCCATTTCACGGCGGCCCCTCCCTCCTTGGATCACGCCACGGCGCCCAGACCCCAGCCGCAATCGAGGCGACCTGCACCACCACCAGGCTGGCCACAGAGGAGGCCATCAACAAGGTGGCATCTTGCTCCCGGAGGGCTGTAAGCAGGAGGTTCCCCAACCCCGACAGTCTCCAGCATCCCTCGATCAGAAGCGCTACCGTGAAGGCGAGCCCGAAATCTTGTACTAGCCCCCATCCAAGCAACGGGAGAGCCCCATACGGTACCCTGGACACCTTTCCTCGGGCCCGCTCCGCGAGGCGTTCCGGTCGCTCCAACCATCGCTCCCACAGCGACGCAGTGCGGCCCCAGGCCCCGGGCAGCAACGCGACAGCGAGCAAAATCAAGGCGGCTCCCTCCGAGGCGGGCACGAGCAGCAACCCCGCCGGTACCAGCGCCAGGAGGGATCCTGCCAGTACTTTCCCCAGGAATCTTGCCCCGCAAGAAAGCCCCAGAAATCCCCATACCACCCCAAAGGCTAGGAAACTGGCTACCAGCACACGCGCCAGCGTCCTGCTGCCTCGACGAAGCAAAGTACGTAGGGGCGAGGAGGCTATTGCTGGGGAGCGGGAGGCGTGAGGAGCCCGCTCCAGAAGCGTCCGCTGGACCCACTTTCCGTATTGAGTTTCCAGCAGCAGCGCCGTGGCCCGCCCGGCCCCGTCCAGGGAACTGAACTCCAGGCGGTGCGCAAACCAAAACTCTCGGAGATCAACAACTTCCCGAGGAATCTGTTCGGGCGCCACGGGAGAACGAGCCAATGCGTGCTGGATCTCCGGGAGCAGCAATTCGGCGAGCCCGCTCGGTGGTTGAGGCCCATCCACTCCGAGGATGGCAAATAGCTCTGGAAGAGCAGCCGTATCCAGCAAACGCAGTTCTTGGCGCCGGATCGCGGAGGGGTTCGCGGTGAAACGGCGGGCTAGCCGTCGGATAACGGGGGCACGAAAGTCGAGGGCATGGTCTTCCCAGAACTGGGTCCACCAGAAGAATTCTTGCTCCGGGGAAGATGTGTCGGGGGTAAGCCCCATGCGTGCCGCGACAGGCCGAAGTGCCACAACCACCCGACGCCTGGCAGCAGGAGGGAGATCGTGGAGGGACGGAAGCACAACCGAGAAGGTGGCACCTCCTAGGCGACTGAGGGAGGCAGCTGCTTTAGGGTCGTCTCCGTTGGTCAGACGAGCGAGAGCGGAGCGCGCAAGGGCGGGAGCGTCCAGGGGGTCTGTATTGAGAAAGCGCGGCAGGTGGTGGAAGGAGCCAGCCGTAGGGCTTACTTCCGGGGAGACAAGGGTGAAGGTGAGGGCACTGACCAAGAGCGCAAGAGGAGGAAGCCAAAGAAGCCGCCGGAGTAGATCATGGAGCATGACAGCGGGAGGCGAGCCGGCCCCTCGTCTCGCTCAGTTCAGCAGGAGAACCGCTGCAACGCCGACGACAGCGACGGCACAGAGGAGCGCGGCGACGACCAGCCAAGCAGGAGTAGGGTTGATAGGGATTTCGGCAGGGTCATCGAGAGAGGCATTTTTAGGGCGAGTGGTTCCTTTGCTAGCCCCTGGATTATGGAAGGCTTGCCGTTGTTCTGGAGAAAGATTGTTGAGGATATCGCCCAGGTTGCCCATCAGGGTGACGTGGACCTGGGAGTTAGGTCGCCCTTTGAAGGGGGCCGAACTGGAACGATCTGCGCTAGGTCCGGCGGTTCCTTCCTGGACAGTGACCTGCCCCCCCGGCTCCGAGGGGAGGATGTACTTGCGATACTTGAGCTCAGGGTCGTCCGGTGAAACCTCCTTGAGTCCTGCGCCGTCGAAATG
>JANWXX010000410.1 GCA_025057345.1 Polyangiaceae bacterium
TCTCGGGACAGAGCGGGAGGAGGATGCTCGGAGGCTGGCGCGAGCTGTGGTCGCGTCCAACTTGGTGAAGGCAGCCATATTCGGAGCAGAGCCCAACTGGGGGCGGGTGGTGGCAGCGTTGGGAGCAGAGGCCGCTCGGTCCGAGATCCCCCTGGATATTGGGAGGATGAGCCTGAAGATCCAAGACATGTTGTTGTTCAAGGGAGGTCGGCCGGTCCCCTTTGAGGCGGATGCACTGCGATCGCTTCTACGAAGGAGCGACGCCTTGATCCGAATAGAACTCGGGGGAGGACCCGGCAAGGCAACTGCATGGGGATGTGATCTCTCCTATGATTACGTTAGGATCAACGCAGACTACGCGGCAGTGGTGGTAGAGGACCGGGGAGGCTTGGTATGACGGGACAACCGGCTGGAAATCAAGACACCAGATATGAAGGCTGAAGTTCTGGTGCAGGCCCTCCGGTACATTGAGCGCTTCGCCGGAACTCGGGCCATGATCAGGTTCGGGGGGGCGGCGGTGGTGCGAGCTGAACTGCGCGAGCGCTTCGCAAGCGACCTGAGGCTGCTTCACGCAGTGGGGCTCCGGCCGGTGTTGGTCCATGGTGGCGGCCCGGAAATCACCAAGATGCTGGACCCGTTGGGGGAGAAGGTCACCTTCGTAGGCGGGCTCCGGGTGACCGAGGAAACCCATGTAAGGATCGACGATATCGTGCTTTCAGGACAAATCAGCGGGGAGTTCATTGGGGCCCTGGCGAGAGCAGGAGCGAGGGCGGTAGGGCTCTCCGGTAAGGATGGAAGGCTCATCTCCGCTCGGAAGCTCCTCTCGCCATCCGGGGCAGATCTGGGGTATGTGGGCGAGGTGACAAAGGTAGAGCCATCCCTTGTAGAACTCCTGCTTGAGCAAGGGTACCTGCCGCTCATCTCTCCCTTGGGATTGGGCGAGGATGGGCATACCTACAGCATTAGCGCCGACGCAGTGGCTGCTGAGGTTTCGGTGGCCTGCCGCGCCCAGAAACTCATCTTCCTTACCGACGCTCCGGGCATCCTATCCACCGATGGGGTCCTGATCTCCGAGCTCTCTGCCGAAGAGTTGGAGGCTAGGGTTCGCGGTGGGGCGCTCCAGGAAGCCATGCTCCCCCAGGCCCAGGCAGCACTCCGGGCCCTGACCGGGGGCGTCGAAAGCGTCCACATCATCGACGGTCACATTCCCCACAACGTAGTGGCAGAGCTGTTCACATCCAGCGGAGCGGGCACCATGATCCGGGCCGGTGCCCCCCGCAACGAAGACGAGGTAGCCCGTGGCTGAAAAGAAACATTTTTTGCGTGTTCAAGACCTGTCCGCCTCCGAGATTGAGACGCTTTTCTGGCTCACACGGCAGCTCAAGCGGGACCGCACCGAAGGCCGCCGCCGCCATGAACTCAGTGGACGCCACATCGCTCTCTATATGGAAAAACCTTCGGTTCGTACCCGTATCTCCTTTACCGTTGGAGTGCGAGAGCTTGGCGGTGACATAGTGGAGCTGGTAGGCGGTCAGACCAAGCTTGGTAACGGTGAGCATCCCTTTGATTTTGCGGCTGTCATCTCTCGCTATTGCCATGCCATCGTCGCCCGGGTTTTCTCCGACGAATCCCTGGAGCAAATGGTTCAAGGTGCTACGGTTCCGGTGATCAACGCACTCTCCGACGGCCACCACCCCTGCCAAGCACTGGCCGACTTCTTCACCCTGCAGGAGCGCTTCCGCAACCTCAAGGGCCTCAAGCTCGCCTACGTTGGTGACGGCAAGAACAACGTTGCGCGCTCCCTTATCGACATGAGCAAGCTCCTCGGTGTCGAACTCCGTGTAGCCTCCCCCAAAGGCTTCCAGCCCCCCCCCGAAATCACCGAGGGCATCACCGTTACCGCTGATCCTAGGCAGGCAGTGGAGGGCGTCCACGCTATCTACACCGATACTTGGGTTTCCATGGGTGTCGAAGCTGAGGCCGAAGTCCGCCGCGCCGCCTTTGCTGGCTTCAAGGTCGACGAGTCTCTCCTCGCCCTCGCCCTCCCCGAGGCGGTCCTCTTGCATTGTCTCCCTGCGGTTCGCGACGAGGAGATCGCTGCTTCCCTGTTGCACGGACCTCGCTCTGCCATCCTCGACCAAGCCGAGAACCGCCTCCACACCCAGAAGGCCCTCCTCCTCCTCGTCGAGAACCGCCATGACCGCACCCGTGATCATGAGCGCGACCATGGTCATGAACGTGATCGCCACCGCGAGCAGGATCGTGACCGTAGCCAAGACCGTAATCGTGATCGTCGACAGGGTGGCCAGGAAAGCGGACGTCCCCCTCGACAGCGCGAGGAGCGTGCTAGACCCGCCGAGGCGCAGGGGGAGCAACCCCAGGGGGAGCAGCCTGCTGAGCGGACGGAGGCCAAAGCCAGCGCAGGTCAGAGGGAACGTCGTCGCCGTCGTCGTCGGGGTCGTGAACGCGAACGTACTTCGGCGCAGTCCAGCGAAGGTGGTGATGGCAAGGAACCCCCTGAGAACGAGAGCCATACCCCCAGGGACGAGGGGGGTACGGAGAAAACGGGATCAGACTCCCACCGATCGGAAGCTCCAGGGAGCGAGGGCAATCGCGAGGCCCCCTCACCGGAAGCTTCTTTCAAGGTAGAGGGTAGCGAAACACCTAACCATGGGGGGAGCGAAGGCTGAGCTCCTTCAAGAGGGTAGGGTACCCTGTAGCATGGAGCCAATCCCCCGCTATCTCCTTCCCGACTCCGCGACGATCGACCCTACGGCAGGCCTGCTGCTGGGTGGCTGCTCGCTAGTAGAGCTGGCTTCCGAGTATGGAACACCTCTCTTCGTCTACGACGAGGAGCACCTGCGAGCTCGCTGCCGGGAGGCAGTAGCAGCCTTCGGACGGGAACGGGTAGTGTACGCTACCAAGGCGTTCCTTTGCATGGCCATGGCAAGGCTGGCCTATGAAGAGGGGCTGCTGCTCGATGTTGCGACCGGGGGGGAGCTCTACGTGGCCCTCCGGGCGGGAGTGCCAGCGAGCCGGTGCGTGATGCATGGTAACAACAAGAGCCTGGATGAGCTACGGATGGCGCTGACGGAGGGGGTCCGGCAGATCAATGTTGATAGCTTTGATGAATTGGATCGGCTGGAAGCGCTCCACCGGGAGGGCTTCCCTCGAGTGAAGATCCAGCTCCGGGTCACCCCTGGCATTCATGCTCACACCCACGAGTACATTGCCACGGGCCAGGACGACTCGAAGTTCGGGTTCAACTTGGCGAATGGTGACGCTGCACGAGCGGTGGAGAGGGCGCGGGCATCTCCAGCGGTTGAACTGGTGGGGCTTCACTGTCACATCGGCTCCAACGTGTTTGCTGCCGAGAGCTTTGGGCGAGCAGCGGAGGTGATGGCAGCTTTCGCAGCACCGCTGGGCCTCCCCGAGCTGACCTTGGGGGGGGGGCTTGGCGTCGCCTATGTCACCGGGGAGCAGGCGCCATCCCTGACCCGCTGGGGCGAGGTGATCCTAGAGGCTTGCGCCCGCGCCGGGCTCACGGCTGCGATCTACGTCGAGCCGGGACGCTCCATCGTTGCTTCCTCTGCAGTAACCCTCTACACCGTGGGAACGATCAAGAACATTCCTGGCATTCGCCGCTACATCGCTGTCGACGGAGGCATGAGTGATAATCCGCGGCCGGTGCTTTATGGTAGCGGCTACGAGGCGTTCCTGGCCCGCGACCCTGCTGCCGAGCGCCCCGAGCGGGCTCGCCTGGTAGGCAAGCATTGTGAAAGCGGCGACGTGCTGATTTTCGACGCGGCGCTACCACGGGGGGTACGGATCGGCGACGTGCTGGTGACCCCGGTGACCGGAGCTTACGGGCACTCGATGGGTTCCAACTACAACAAGGTTCCTCGACCCGCTGTGGTCTTCGTCCGTGACGGAAAGGCCCGCCTAGTGGTGCGTCGGGAAACCTACGACGACCTACTCCGCTGCGACGTGGGCTAGCTTGCTCAGGGCTTCCGTGAGCGTAGGGTAGACAGCCGCCTCCAGACCGAGGCAGCCGTCGAGGAGATCTCCGGCGCCTTCGAGGATGTCCAGCTCGGCCCTCTGCACGTCCAGCTTGAGGAAGGCAACGTCTCCACAACCTGTGCCTTTGGCCCATGTCTCTAGCCTGGTCACCTCGACCTCGACAGATCTCTGTGGACGCATCACTCGCAGCAGTGGGTAGCGTCGATTGCCTCCGGATCTGGCTCGAAGATCGAGGAACAGCCTGGCTCCTCGGTGATGGTAAGCCGTACCTTGCTGTCGATCTTCCCCAGAGCCACCGGCTCGTAGCGCTCGAAGGAGGATCGCCCCTGATTGAGCCTGGCGCACTCATCCAGGTCCGGCTCGAAGCCCACGGTGGAAATTAGCGGAGGGAGCGTGTACCAGCCTGCCCTGGCCCCCCACCGAGCCCCAACGTCAAGGGCCGTGGCGGCGCGCTCACCAAGGAGGCTCTGGAGAACAGGGATCAGCACCGGGGGCGAGTTCCGGGTTGCCATGCCCCGCTCCTAGCGTGAGGGTACCGCGCGGG
>JANWXX010000411.1 GCA_025057345.1 Polyangiaceae bacterium
CATAAGGGTGCCACCCAGGGAGCAGCCAAGGATGTCGACACGCTCAGCTCCGGTGGTGGTTTCGGAGAGCACTTTGTCGATGGCGACACCAAGATCGGTTAGCGCAAGGTCTTCAAGAGAGAAGTTGGAGGAGCCACCGTCCCGTTGAGTTTCTCCTTGCTCGCGGAGGTCAGCGCGCCAGACCTCGAAGCCACGCTCCGCAAGGAAGCCCTCCAAAGAAACTCCACCTGGGTGGTAGCTGAAGATGAAAGAGTTCATCCCATAACCGGGGACAATGAGCACTGGACGGCGCCCGGGGACGCAGTGCTGGGGGTCGTAGGTCTGGTAAAGAGCGAGGCGGAAGCCGGCCCCGTTGGGGGCCCAGTGGCGCAGGGTATTCATGCAGATAGGTAATTTCTCGACGAGAATGTAGGCGCTGCGGGCAGGGATGTTGGTACTGGGGCCACTGATGGTCTTGCCCGAAAGAAGATCCGTGGAGCTGGCGGGGAGGCCCGTGGCCTGACGTTCACCATCCGCGCGGTTGACAGCAACGTACACGGAGTCTCCCGTGGTAGACATCCGGTAGACGAGCACGTCATTGGAAGCAGAGACGCCGGTGCGGGTGCCACGGCGAAGTGCTGGGTGATCCGCGCGGATCTTGGCGAGCTTCTTGATGTGGTTTTTGAGGAAGGTCTGGTTGGCTGAGAGACCTTCCCACTGCATGAAGCGCCGATTGTCTGGATCCCCAGCGCCGGGCATACCGATCTCGTCGCCATAGTAGACGAGAGGGACACCCTTCATCGTAAAGAGCATCGTGAAGGCGTTGGCAAGGCGCTCAAAGGCGGATTTTTCACTGGGGAGACCTGGCTTGTTGTGAAACGCCTTATCCTTGCCGTCCGTCCAAGGATCGCCCCACGGAGGGGTATCCTGAGCAAGGTGAATGGGCCGGGGAATATCATGGTTGCCGATAAATGTGCTCATGATGGAGCCAGGCCCGTAGTAGTTGTCGTTCCCGTCAAGGAAGGCAGCTAGATCGCCCATGGATCCTTGGCGGAGCAGGAGCTTGGAGGCCATCTCCATGCGGAGAGGGAAGTCAAACTGACCATCGAGCATGGAGGCATCGACGTACTTCTTGATGACACCTTTGTCCCCCGTAAAGGTTTCACCGACCATGTAGAAGTATTCGCCGGTAATGGGCTCGATCTCGGCCTTGACGCGAGCGCGTAGGTCCTTCACCCACTGTTCATTGATGTGCTTGATGGCGTCGAGGCGATAGCCGTCTACTTTGGTTTCCTTGATCCACCATAGCGCGTTATCGACGGAAGCCTTACGGGCCTCGGGGATGTCGAAGTTGAAGTCGGGGAGGTAATCGCGGAACCAGCAGCGCACACCGTCCAAGCCATCCCAGCCGCATCCCTCGCCGCAGACACAATTCCCACCCTTACCGTTGTCGTTGGGCCAAAACCAGCCCTTGTTCTGCTGGTAGATGGTGGCGCTGATGTGGACGTGGTTCATAGCGTAATCGACAAGCACTTTGATGCCCTGCTTGTGGCAGGCATCGACAAGAGCAGCGAAATCCTCCTTGGTTCCAAAGTGCTCCTCGTAAGCTTGGAGGTTGGAGGGCCAGTAGCCATGGTAGGCACTGTATTGACGTCCGTCGCTACCGAGGCCAGAAACGGAAGGATTGTCGAGGGGGACGGTGAGCCAGAGGGCGTTGATCCCCAGGTCGGTAAAGTATCCTTCGTTGACCTTGAGCAACAACCCTTTCCAGTCGCCCCCTTGATAGTCCATCGCTGGGTCGATGCCCAGCGGTTTGTCGTTGGACTTGTCGCCATTATAGAAGCGATCAACAAAGGCAAAGTACATCACCGCATCGCGCCAGTCGAAGGTTCCGGTGATCGGAGGAGGTTCGCAGGACCAGAACTCGCAGGTGATGGGGGTGGTCACTGAGTTCTTGCTCCCGAAGCCATCGTCGACCTGAGCGACAGAAGGGTTCGGATCCGTCACCCAGGTTGTCCCATTGATGAAGAATTTGTAGGTGACTGGCTTGTTGTAGGGAACTTCCACCGAGGTCTTCCAGACTTTGCCGCTCTTGCTCAAGGGAACCCCCTTCTCCCAAGCCCCAGGGGCAAAGTCTCCCCGGAGCTCCACCGACGTTTCTCCCCCGTCCGGGTAGGTAAACTCGCGGGGGCACCGCTTGAGATCGTCGGTGCACTCCGGGGGCTTCGGATCGCTGCCGCCGGCGCCTGCGTCGCCGCCTCCGGTCCCGCCGGTCCCTACCGAGGAGGACGCCCCGGAACCATAGCTTGCTCCAGCCCCAGGCATCCCGCCATTCCCCGGATGGAAGGAGCCGCCACTACCTCCCTGAGGGTCAGGAACTTGGCGTCCAGGGGAGTTATTCAACGTATCGTCACCGCCGACCGCGCAGGCAGCGAGGTAGGCGGCCAGAAGGGTAGGAACAAGAAGGGAGGCAGGGCGAAGCATGAGGCTCCAGGGCAGGCTTGTAGCTGCAGTTTTTCGCGGGAATGTCGCTTGCGACACGGCAAGGATGAATCGTAACAGCTTCGTGTCCCTCGCGCTCCGTCGAGATGCACAGGGCATGGCAGAAAAGATGACCCAGGGGCAAAGGGGACGGTGCCTAATCAGGTACGGAGGGGCCCCAAGGGCTATGCTCGCTGGCCCGGACGGTCCAGATGGCAGAAGAGAGGACGACAACGCTTCCGATCTCAACGCTCCTTCTAGTCGAAGAGCTGTGGAACGGGGATGCTCTGGTGACCCCTATCGCGGATCTCTCATGGACGAGCTACCACCACGAGGTATTCGAAGCGCTGCTAGAACAAGAAATCTGACTGAGCACCTGGCGCAAGCAACTCCTACCAGCATGGCACGCTTTGTCATGCCGGAAGGGACACAACTCCAGGTTTGCCATGTGCTCATCCCTCGGGATGACTTGCCGAGGCGTCTGGCCGTGGAAATTCCCCTAGCGATCCCATGCATTCGAATCCCAGCCGGGGCATCCCCACGCAAAGCCCTGACGGAGCGGAACAAGCGGAAACAGGCTGCAGCTGCATTGGAGTCTATATCGACCCCCAGAACGGGGACGCACGGTTCGAGAAACCCCGGCCCATGGAGGGCCGCGAGGCAGACCGGAAGCTGCTTGGGGCGCTCTTGGGAGGTAAAGAGTCAGTGTGCTTTTGCTAGGCGAGGAAGGGAGCGGCAAGAGGGAACTGTTGCAGGCTTGGTTTGCCAGGGAGGGGCGAAGTCGGCTGGTGTACCAGACCTCGGGAGCACAGCTCGCGGCCGGGATGAGTGGGCTAGGCCAGTGGCAGGAGCGAATCCGCCGAGTCTTGGAAGCAGCGGAGCAACTCGATGCGGTACTCTACTTCGATAACCATAGGAGATCTTCCCTGGATCGGAGATCTTCCCAGGAGATCCGTGAGCTGCAAGCGGACCATCATCGTTTGCAGGCGGATTACCAGGGGCTCACCGATGCGCTCCAGCACCTGGAAGCAACCGAGGAGCTGGCCATGACCGCGCTTTTTCAGGTCAGTCCGTTGCAGAATTGGTCAAGGAGGGAGAGATTGCAGGGCGGCAGGCTCGTCACTCGGTGGTGCGTACCCTCCTGGCGATGGAGCCACGGCGCGATGCGATCACCCTACGGCTTTTCGAGCTCGGCGGGGAGGACGCGCTCTCCTAGTGGGTGACTTGCATGGTTCCAGTGCTGAAAGCGCGCTCGTGGGAGGCAGTCTGTCATGTGCAAGATGATCCTTGGCCTTATGCAGGTTCCTGGCCGCGGGCCTCACGCCGCTGGGGTCCACCTCGCTCGTTGGAGGAGGTACGGTGGTTCCTCAAGGAGAAAGACAAGAAGCCCCGAGCCTTGCTTTTGAGCTGCCGTGGAGTGGTGGCAGGAGTGCTTCTAGCGCTGGAGGTAGGGGTGCATCGATGGCTTCTTTCAGGAGGCAGCGACGAGCAACCTACGCTAGCGATTACCCCCGTGGCGATGCGAGCTACCCTATCTGATGAAGAATGGAGCCGCCCCGAGGTCATGCCCCCACATCCCGCCCAGATGGAAGAGAAAGCGAGCCAAGCCCCTGCGGGATTTCCATATCCCTCCAGGGAGGCTCACAGTGCAAGGAAAGGTCTACAACTGCAAGCCAGCCACCTTTGAGGTCTTTGACGACGTCGTGCTGGATCTCCTGCTCCCCTACGAAACTTCCGATGTGGATCGGGATCTTCTCTTCAAGACCCCTCTCGATGCAAAGCAGGTAGAATGAGGAGCCTCAAGGAACGGGGCTGAATTCATCCCAGCCGTAGCGTCGGAGGTAGTTCCGCCAGACACCTTCGCAGACCGGGTTGTAGCGGCAGTGAATGCACTCAGGGCGCTTATCCCGCTGGAAGTCGTCGAGGTCCCGGCGAGTGATTAGGACAAGCCCCTTGCCCTTGCCCTGCTGCTGACGCTGTTGTGCCATCGTGGCAGGGAGGTTGGCCAGTTCGGCCAAGTCGAAGTGTCGGTAGCGCTCCACGTAGCCACGGTTGAAATCAGGGATTG
>JANWXX010000412.1 GCA_025057345.1 Polyangiaceae bacterium
CGACCCACCTCCGAGTTGCCCCAACACGCCCGCCCTCATCGTGCCGGCGACTTCCGATCCAGCCGGCTAGACCCCCCCCAGTCAAGTTGCATCAACACGCCGGCCCTCATCGAGCCGGCGACCCAGCAAGGGAGGAGGAGCCTCAGGGGGGGGAGGTTGCATCAACACGCCGGCCCTCATCGAGCCGGCGACTCTGACATGTCCGGGAGGTCAGGCAGAGCCGGTGGTTGCATCAACACGCCGGCCCTCATCGAGCCGGCGACCTGCATGGCAGATAGATCACGCGCGCGCCACGATCTAGTTGCATCAACACGCCGGCCCTCATCGAGCCGGCGACGGCTCCGCCGCCAGAGCCCTCTCCGCCGCCAGAGGTTGCATCAACACGCCGGCCCTCATCGAGCCGGCGACCCCGTCCTTTGTATTTCACCGATTTCGCTAGGGTTTTCAAGGAGCAAACGCCAACCTGGTTTGGGACGAAGGGACGGACCTTGGTTGGGGTGAGGTGGCTTCGTGGAGGATGGCAAAAGGAAGGAGTTTTTGAGAGCGCAGACCTGCCGGGAATTTGGGATCGCTCCGGGTATGCGCTCAGACAATGAGAGGACCATCTGGGTCGACGGGAACTCGGACACCATGGTGTTCCGTTTTTTCGGCGGGGTGCTCCCCCAGCAAGTAGAACCGGAGGCTGTCCTGAGCGGGATCGTACAGGTCCAGGAGCCTCTTCCTCAAGAGCAGCCACTCTCGGTCTCCCACGGAGCACTCGAACACCGAGTACTGGACCCGGACGCCGTAGCTCTTGCAGGTCTTGGCCACCTTGCGGAGCCTTGCTCGGCCTGCTGGATCCGTGGTCGCCACATCGTAGCTGACCAGCACCTTCATCGCGCCAGAAAGGGCACGTACTCGCCCTCCCCCCGAATGGCCCGTGCAAGCAGCCTCGCCTGGATGTGAGGCATCTGTCCCCAGGTCGCTTCCTGCCCCGTCGCTGGGTGGGTCACCGTTTCTTGCTTACGTTTCTGGTACTCGATCAAGAACATCTTCCGGGCATCCTCCTTCATCCGGACCTCCCCCGTCGGGAACCTCTCGAAATGCTCCGGCTTGAACTGGCCGAGGCGGATCATCGCGAGCACCATCCGGTCCACAAGGATGGCGCGAAATTCTTCCATCAGGTCGAGTGCTAGGGCCGGGCGTCCGGGTCGCTCCCCATGGAGGAACCCGACGGCTGGATCCAGCCCCGCACCTTGGAGTGCAGCCAGACAGTCCACGGACAGCATGGAATACCCGAACGACAGCAATGCGTTCACCTCATTCTCTGGAGGGTGCCGCGTTCGCTTCTCGAAGCGGAAGGGAACATCCCCCAGCATCTCGTCGAAGACCTCGAAGTACCTGGCGGCAGCCTCTCCCTCGATTCCTCTGAGTTCGTCCAGCGTCTCGGGCTTGTCGAGGGTGTCCTCTAGGGCGAGCAGCCGGGAAGCCGCACGTCCCATGGCCTCGTTTCCATCGGGCCGCGTCCTAGCGGCTCGCCGGAGCATGACCCGACTGTTGGCGATCTTTCCTGCAACAAACCCTCGCGCCAGCATCAGTGTCCTGGGGGCATCATCCGCAGCTCTGTACTGGGCTCGTCGCAGCGTGGCCGTACGAGAGAGGGCCCCCTCCACCCTTGCCAGAAATTGCCCGTGCATCGACAGGAACACCACGGCAACCCCCGCCTCCGAGCATGCTTGCATGGCCTCGGGGCTGACCAGGATGGGACCAAGGCAGACCAGGGCGATCAGGTGGTGGATGGGGATCTGGAGCCGGGTCTCGCGCTCTACCTTGATCTTCAGGCTCTCCCCCTCCTTGGCGACGAAGGCGTTAGGGGTTGTCACGAAAAGCGTGTTGTGGAAGTTGGTCATCGTTCCTGCCTCCTGAGAGCCCGGAGCAGGGCCCCCTTGTCGTGGTGGACCTCCGGCTGACAGGCCAGCCGCAAAGAGCAGTCCTGACAGTGCCTCCCCAGGAAAGCGGAGGGAACCTCGCGACGGAGGAAGAGCTCCCGGAGTCGCTGCGCCGCCCGGAAGGTTTCTGCACGTAGTTGTTCGTCGATGGGGACCACCCGCCGCCTCTGGGTCTTACCGTAGAAGATGGCGCCCTCCGTGACCTGCTCCCCGGTCATCTCTTCCAGCGCCATGGCCTGGGCGGCAAGCTGTACGTCATCATAGAGCTTCACCCGACGTACCCCCCGCTTGTACTCGACAGGGTAAGGGATCTCACGACCTTGCTTTGAGTGAAACTCCACAGCATCGGCGAACCCAAAGAGACCCAGCCGGAGGGAACGGAGGGCCAGATGACGGATCACCCGGAGCCCCGGACGCTCCTCTAGTTCCCCGGAGTCCACCCGCTGGTGCAGGAGGGATCCCGCGGTGGTGTGGCCGTTGTCAAGCCACACACCGTCGACGTGAATCAGCATGCTGCGACGCTCGCAGTACAGCAGGTGCTCCAGCGCCGAGATGGGGAGGAGGTCGTCCGTCTCCATGATCAGGAGGCAGCGGGAGCGGCACGGAACGGCGCGGGCTCCACGGTGTAACCATCCTCGTTGGGGGTTCGCTTGACCAGCCAGCGGGTATACTGCTGTACAATCTTGTGCCCGTTCACGGTGATCTCGTAGTCCTGGAAGCCTACGACTGGCCCCTGCCCGACACGTTTCACCGTCAGTATCTTCTCGAACAGCTCGTGGGAGGGGGCGCTGCCAAGTTCATTCTCGTGCTCGAAGAGGATCAGCGCCCGCGTCGACATAAGCCCCTTCGAAGAGCTACGGGCATACTCGAACATCTTCCCCAGGGCCTCTAGCAGCAGCGAGAGATCCTGCTCCGAGAAGCCAGTCTGCCTAGCGAGTGCCGGGGAGATGAACCCGTAAGCCCGGTAGAGCCCATAGCGCACCGTGCTCTTGCGGCCCATCTCCGTCGCCTTCTTCTCCTGGTCTTCCTTCTTGGTGACGGCGACCCGGGTGATCGCATGCTCCACGGGGAAGATCGGGTCGAGGGAGCGCGCAAAAGTCATCTGCACTGGACCTCGTACCTGACCGCAGTTGACCCCCGTGCTCATCACGGCGCCGAAGGTGCGGACGTCGAAGTAGGTCTTGCACATCCAGGTGCGGGCGCTCTCGACCTTTTCGCGCTTGGGCCCCCTGGACTTGCTCCCCTTGATTAGCTCCGCGGCCAGATCCTCCAGCCTTTTGTCAATCTCCTTGAGGGCCTTCTTGGCCTCCTTCTGCTGATCCTTATCCAGGTCACCGCTGTAGACCAACAACTTCTTGTCATCGTCCCCCTCCCGCACGGAGAACCCCTCGACGCTGAAGTCCTCCTCGATCTTGGCTGCCAGGTCCGCGGGGAGTTCCCTGACGGACTCCTCGGCCATGTTCAGTCCGAGCGCCTTGTACGCTTTCTCGTGCTCGGCATTGAGCACGCCCCGGTCCTTGACGTAGATATCGAAGCCGCTTTGCCCCTGGCGCGTCAGGGTCACGTAGTTGCGGAGGTGCCGCTTGAGGCAGACGTCGGTGACCAACCCGTGGCCGGTTTCGGCGTCGACCCGGGGAAGGTTCCCTGCGTCGGGGTCTCCGTTGGGGTTGCCGTCCTGGACGTCGAAGAGCAGGACGAAATCGATGCGGTTTTTGATCGGGTTCATGGTCTTGGTTCCTCGGTGGGTGGTTGAGACCTTCCCAGACGCCGGGGGAGCTTCCCAGACGTTGCGAAGGGCCTTGTGAACGAACGACTCGGCTTGTTTTTCCGCGTTCAAGGAGGTCCGTGCTCATGGCGGACCCCTCGTGGGTGAAAGAAATGCCGACCCATTGCCGCCGGGAAGGCGTCGGTGACGCCTGGGAGGGCTTCCACAACGCTGACGAGAGCCTCCGCAGCGGTTGGGGAACCCCGGCTCAGGTTTCGTCGGTGTCCTCCCCCTTCTTCCTGGCCTTGCGCTTGGCCAACCCCAGGCGAATCAGGTAATCGCGGCGCTTGATGGCGACCCGGGCGGTCTCGGCCCACTCGACATACCAGGCCTTGAGATCCTGGAGATCCTGGAGGACTGGCGGGCACACTGGTTCTGAGGCGGGCGCCCCTGGGGCCATCAGCCCCTGGGCCGTGGAAACCAGAGCACGGAGCCGAGCTCGCTCCTCCCGGGAGAGCCCCTTGGCAGCAATGGCGGCGATGGCGGCGAGATCTTGCTCCCGGGAGCTCGCCCGATCCGGTGAGGTTTCCAGCGCATCCAGCCGGTCCAAGAGATTCTTCACGGAGAGCACGGCGCCAGTCCCCCGCACCGGAGCAAGACCCTCCAGGACAAAGCGGAGTTGCTCGGGGAAGCGCCTGGCGAGTGCGGCACGGACCAGGCGGTAGCCGTCTTCATCCCAGGCATCCAGGGTGTTGATGGCGCTGCGGATCGCGTTGTCCGGGGGAGTCGAGGGAGCAGCTACCGGGCGGTGACCTGAAACCTTGTGGAGCAAGCTCCAGCCCTCTTCGTGATCGGCCTCGGAGTAGCCCCTGGCGGC
>JANWXX010000413.1 GCA_025057345.1 Polyangiaceae bacterium
ACCACCATTGCCACCGGTGCCACGGAGCTAAGCACAGCCACCTGTGTTCCAGAGAACCCCAGCGTCAAGAAGTGCACTGGGAGGTAGGGCAGCAGCAACCCGGTGGCCCCGTAGAGCGCCAGGTAGTAGCCCATGATCCGGAGCAGCTCGCGCCGGGGAGGAGAAAGAACGCTCATGGCTGCCACGGGGTGCGGGGGCAAGCTGGTGGCAGGTGGTCGAGCAGGATTCCCTCGCCTGCTCATCGAGGGTCGCTTGCTGGGGAACGGCGCAGATTTTGCTGCAAATCTGGACGCATGGGTAGGCGCAGTTCTTCTGGAGCTCCGCCCAAGTTGACGAGCTTTCCCTGGTGGATGTCAAGGCAACCCAGATAGCACCGCTGTACCAGCGGTCGAGCGGGATTCTCCTCCGTAGAGGAGGTTCCTTCAGGGTTTGTAGGGGGAGGAGGTCGCCGGATACGTTCCCGGAAAGAGCACATGAAGCGCGCCCGTCCCGCGGACCAGCAGCGACACGCCCACCAGCAACAGCAACCCCGCCAGCGCAACTACCAGCCAGAGCACCGGGTTCCGTGACGGGGAAGGAGCAGGGAGCAAGGGAGGTTGGAGAGCACTGCTTCGAGGAGAAGGCGGAGGCGAGGCAACGAGGGTTGGGCGCACGGCGTTGGAGCGATCGATGAGTTGTTTCCAGGAGTCGTCGTCCTCCGGCGGCCGAACATCACGCCGTGCTGCAGGAGGCCTGAGCGTGGGAACCTTAGGCGGCGTCTCAGAAGGGCCCGCGCTCTGGACCGGAGCGGGCGGTGTTTGAGAAGGGTCCGCGTTCTGCACCGGGGCGGCTGGCGGGGAGAGCATCTCTGCTGGAAGGATCACTTGCCGGGGCTGCGGTGTCGTCACCTGGAGCGCCAGTGCATCGCGCGACGGAGTATCAATAGCCTTGAGGAACGCCTCGGCCATCTCCCGGGCACTGTTGAAACGAGCGGTAGGCTCCCGGGCGCAGGCTCGGGCGAACCATGCATCCAGCGCTGCAGGCAGAGTAGGGTTGACGCTGGTGAGGGTGGGGAGCTCGGTGGTGTGGAGCGCCAACACCAGTGCCCCAAGACCGTCCACTTCCAGCGCCCTGCGCCCGGTCAGCGCCTCGAAGACCACCATGCCAAAGGCCCAGATATCCGTGCGAAAATCTATGTCCTTGGCGTTCACCGCCTGCTCAGGGGACATATAGTAAGGTGTCCCTAGGAGGGAGCCTGTAGCCGTCTTGTTCATCGTCACCGTGGTCGGGTCTCTTCTGCCTTTCGCTACGCCAAAGTCGAGCAATTTGCAGAAGATGTCGTTGCCCCCCACATCCACCAGGAAGATATTCTCAGGCTTGATGTCACGGTGAACGATTCCAGCAAGGTGGGCTTTGCTGAGCGCTCTCCCAATCTGCACGACCACCTGAGCCACATCTCGTAGCACCATGGGCCCCTGCTTCAGTCGGGTCGCAAGATCCTCCCCCTCTAGCAGCTCCATGACGAGGTAAGGCCCCCGTTCGCAGACGCCATGCTCAAGATATTGGACCACATGAGGGCTACGGACCTGCGCTGCTGCTTTGGCCTCTCGCTGGAAACGCGCCACGCTCACCTCGTCCCGAAGAAGGTCCGGGGAGAGAAATTTCACAACCACTTGCGTGTGGAGCCCTTGGTGCTCAGCTACCCAAAGTTCACTCATACCTCCACTTCGCAAGGGTCTCACCAGGCGAAGCATCGACGAAATTTGGGATCCCGGATAAAGACCTCCCAAAGCACCAGCACACTGGTACACCCGGGCCCTGCTCGCAAGCACCAAGTCATTGCGCTCTGGTGATCACGCGGCTTGCCGGACCGTGGCGGCCTTTTGCACTACCTTGATTCGATCCGTCGCCAGCCGCCCCAGCGGATCCCCCAGCGACCCCCCAAACCTAGCCACCGCCACCCTTACCTGAGTGTGGATGTCCGCTGCCAGCAGCCCCAAGGCCTCCCCTGGGAACCTTGGGTTCTCCGCCACCACCCCCCTCACCCTGGCACTCCGGTCCCCTGCCAGGAACTCCAGCACCTACTCCTGCGCAACCTCGTTCCTGGCGCTCCCATCGCTCTTACGCCTTCGTCCCTGTCCAAAGCCAGCCTCACCAGCACCACTGGCACAGCTCGCCTATCTGCCACGATCTTCCGTCGATACAAGGCCCTCATCCCCGCGAGCTTCTTTTCCACCTCGCCCAGCTTCAGTGCCCCATCGCTCCACCAGGGCTCACTCACACACTCCGCCGTTTTCTCGCCCTACAAACCCGGTGTTTGGTCCTTCGCTGCACCCTACTATCGCCTGCCTCCCCGAGCAGGCGTGCTGCTTCTTTAACCCTCTGCCAACCTGGCAAAGAAAGCTCCGCCATTGGTCCTTTGTGACAAAGCACACCAGAGCGGAATAGGAATGCGAGGCGAGGCATTGGTAGTGCGAACCCGGCAACGAAGGCCGTTGCGGGAAATCAAAGCACAGGAGTATTCCCATGCGAATCGGGATCGTGGGCGGTCTTTGCCGCGCAGAGTCGAAGCTATCCAGAGAAGCCCGCCGAGCCGGGCACCACATTGAGTTCCACGACGGGCAGCTTCGGGGGCCTAGCGCAGACGCCCTGGAGTCGCTCATCAGACGGGCCGATGTGGTGGTGGTTGTGACGGATGTCAACAGCCATGCAGCGATGCACAAGACCAAAGAACTGCTCCGCAAGCGTGGGCGAGAGGCCGTCTTCCTGAGGAAGGCGAGCAAGAGCAAGCTACGACAGCTCTTGGACGAGTTGACCGCGGGGATCTTGCCGGAGCCTTGTCCCTGCTGACCAAGGAGGAGGTAAGCTCACACCAAAGAAACTCAAGAAAAGGGAGGGAAAAGAACGACCCAGCCTAAGCAGCCGTTCAAGCCTACGATCGAGCAGAGGAGGTGACCATCGGCGAAAGGTTTCGTTTGCTTTGAGGGAAGAGCGGGGCATTGTTCCGCCATGTCCCGGGAGCAGCAGGTCGATGAGCAGGTGGAACACTACGGCGATGTGCTCCGAGCGCTAGCGCGAAAGATTCATGATCACCCGGAGCTACGCTACCAAGAGCATCAAGCAGTAGCCTTCATCGGCGAGGTATTGGAGGGAGCCAGCGTGGTTATGGAGCGTTCTGCAGGGGGGCTGGCGACGGCGTTCCGGGCGGTTGCCGGGCGCAGGGGCGGGCCTCGGGTGGCGATCCTGGCCGAGTATGACGCGCTGCCAGAGATCGGCCACGCCTGCGGTCACAACCTGATCGCAGCGGGGGCAGTGGGGGCGTTCTTGGGGCTCAAGAGCATGGCCGCAGAGCTTCCAGGACAAGTGGAGCTCATCGGGACGCCTGCAGAAGAAGGCGGTGGAGGGAAGATCAAGCTGATCGAGGCAGGGCTCTTCGAGGGTCTGGATGCCGCGATCATGTACCACCCCTTGGATCGAGACATCTTGTTGCACCCAGCGCTGGCCAGCGTATGGCTGGAGATGACTTACCGGGGTCGCCCCTCCCATGCCGCTGCCGCCCCCTGGGATGGACAGAGCGCCCTGACCGCTTGCTTGGATACGTTCCGGCTGATTGATGGGCAGCGAATTCACTTCCGGGACGGCGTGCGGGTCCACGGATTCATCAAGAACGGAGGACAGGCAGTGAACATCGTCCCCGAGCGGGCGGTGGCCGAGTTCAGCGTCAGGGCTCTGGACACCCGGGAAATGGAGCGCGTACGCGCAGTGGTCGAGCGGTGCGCTCGGGGGGCTGCGCTGGCTAGCGGCGTCGAGGTGGAGATCGCAGTACGGCAGGGATACCGAGACATGCGCCACAACATCCCCCTAGCCGAACGCTTCGGTCGGCACTTGGAGGCGCTGGGCCGACATCCAAGACGCGAGGCCCCGGAGGTGGGGGCTGGCAGCACCGATATGGGTGACGTATCCCACGTTGTACCGGCGATCCACCCCTGGCTGGCCATCTGTGACGAAGGTTCGACGACGATCCACCAGCAGGCCTTCGCCGCCAGCGCTCGGAGCGATCGGGGCCTGGACACCATGATTGTGGCGGCCAAGGCCATGGCACGGACCGCCCTTGATGTGCTCTGGGATGAGGAGTTGCGAAGGCAAATCCGAGCCTCCTTCGAAACCTCCCAGCGAGAAGGGAGCATGGTGCCTTGACCTCAACCACCCCCAAGCCCACCCTGATCCCCGCTACCCCTGCCCCGGCAGATCGACCTGCTTCGTATATCTTCCTCGCGGTCCCCTCGTTGGTCATCGCTGCACTCGACCTAGGGACGAAGTACTGGGCGACCAGGAAGCTTGGAGGTGCAGGAGGGCCGGGGCTGATCCGAGTGATCGAACATCTGAATTTTACGCTGGCTCACAACAAGGGTGGTGCCGGGAGTTTCCTGAGCACAACCCCAGATGCTTTTCGGCTCCCCTTCTTCCTTGGGGTATCCACGGTAGCCATCGGCGCCATGGTTGTGTTCTACCGGAAGCTCCTCCCCC
>JANWXX010000414.1 GCA_025057345.1 Polyangiaceae bacterium
GGGGCAAGTCGAGGAGACGTTTGCGAGCAGTATGGATCGCCAGTCCACTGATGTCACAACCAACCCACCTGCGACCTAGACGCTCGGCAGCAATCAGGGTGGTGCCGGAGCCGCAGCAGAGATCCGCTACCAGGTCGCCGGGCCGAGAGCAGGCTAGCAGAATGCGCTCCAGAAGCTTTTCAGGTTTTTGCGTTGGATAGCCCGTGGACTCCTCCAACAGCGGGGAGTTGGCCTGCATGGCGGGCAGGTCGCTCCAGACGCTGCCAAGGAGACGCCCCTGGTCAGCGTAGTAGATGTACTCCTTGCCGTTGACGATACGGCGGCGGAACCTGCGGCCCTGCCGGTCCACGTTGCGGAAATGACTGTGGAGGCTCCCCGAGGCGAAGGGCTCGCGCAGGAGGAGATTATCTTTCTGGAAGGTCCAGGTGTTGCCCCGAGAGTAGGCGAGAATCACCTGGTGTTGGAGGGAGAAGAAGCGTCCTCGGCCCTTGCTTCCGTTCCCGGGTACCCAGACGATCTCGCCCCGGAAGCAGCGGGGACCGAAGATCTCGTCGAGGAGCAGCTTAGCACCGTGACTGGTGCGGGCGTCCAGATGCAAGAACAACAGACCGGTGGAGGAAAGAAGCTTCCGGGCCAGAACCAGCCTCGGAGCCAGGTTACCCAAGAATTTGCCCGGGTCGTCCTGCCGGTCATCGTAGGCTTCCAGCTTTGCGAAGAAGTGGCGACCGGGGTCTGTCGCCGTAGTGAGCGAGAAGCGACGTCCCGTGGCGAAAGGGGGATCGAGATAGATTAGGTCGATCTTTCCCCGGTAGGTTTCCAGGAGCCACGGAGCCACGAGGAGGTTGTCTCCGTGGATCAAGAGGTTGTATGGAGCAGAGCCGCCTCGGAGTGGATAACGCTCTATCTCTTTTGGGGGGTTTTTGGGGTGCAAAAAGAAGTTTTGAGGTTGTCCGGGGAGGGGCTTCCCTGGCCAGCGAACTTCGATGGGCACAGGGGGAACATCCCAAACGGGAGCTCACTTGGCAAATACCTCAGAAGATAGAAGGGTGGCGGGGAAGGGATTCGAACCCCCGACCCGGCGCGTATGAAACGCCTGCTCTAACCAGCTGAGCTACCCCGCCGAGGGAGGGATTCGGGCTCTTAGCGCTGCATCCTAGGGTTCGTCAAGGGGAACCTGCGCCGGTTCAACCGAGTGGGAGGCCGGAGGGGGCCGTCAGCTTGTCGACGATCCGCTCGTGAATCCTGCTATCGAGCGCCATCATGACGGATCTGGTTCACGAGATGCCCAAGGCCTTCGAGCCCCAGGAGGTCGAAGCCCGCTGGTACGCCTTCTGGCAAGAGCATGACCTCTTTGTTGCTTCGATCGACCCGGAGGACACCCGTCCCGTCTACGTCATCCAGATGCCGCCGCCGAACGTGACCGGCAGCCTTCATATGGGGCATGCGATGCGTGTCGCTTTCGAAGATACGTTGATCCGATGGCACCGTATGCGCGGCTTCAATACGCTCTGGCAGCCTGGGATCGACCACGCAGGTATTGCTACCCAGACGGTGGTGGAGCGGCAGCTTGCTCGGGAGGGAAAGAGCCGCCACGAGCTGGGGCGGGAAGCGTTCCTGGAGCGAGTGTGGGCCTGGAAGAGGCAGAGCGGAGGGCAGATCGCTCTCCAGCAGCGAGAACTCGGGGCATCACCGGACTGGAAGCGTTCCGTATTTACCATGGACCCGGGCTACGCAAGGGCCGTTAAGGAAGCCTTTGTCCGGCTCTACGAGGAGGAGTTGATCTACCGGGCGACCCGCCTGGTCAACTGGGACGTGGAAGCACGCACCGTGCTCTCCGACCTAGAGGTCGAGAATGAGGAGGGGGCCAACGGCGAGCTATTCGAGTTCGCTTACAAGGTGGCGGATGGGAAGGGAGAGATTGTAGTGGCCACCACCCGCCCGGAGACTATGCTGGGGGATACTGCGGTAGCGGTCCACCCTGACGATGAGCGTTACCAACACCTCATTGGTAAGAAGCTCAAGCACCCCTTTGTGGATCGGCTAGTCCCTATCATTGCCGACCCGATCCTAGTGGACAGGAAGTTTGGTACCGGCGCTGTGAAGGTGACCCCGGCCCACGACTTCAACGACTTTGCCACAGGCAAGCGCCACGGCCTTGCTGAGATCAGCATCCTCACCCTCGACGGCAAGATCAACGAGGAAGGCGGCCCCTTTGCAGGCTTGGATCGCTTCGAAGCTCGGCGTGCAGTCAAAAAGAAGCTAGCAGAGCTGGGCCTGGCCCGGGGGAGCAAGCCCCACACGTTGACGCTACCTCGCAGCCAACGAAATGGCTCGGTGGTCGAGCCAATGATCTCGACCCAGTGGTTCGTCAGGATGAAGCCGCTAGCGGAGAAAGCATTGGCTGCTGTAGCCGAGGGGCGCACGAAGATCCTGCCACCGGAGTGGACCAAAACGTACAACCATTTCCTTGAGAACATCCAAGACTGGTGCATCTCCCGCCAACTCTGGTGGGGCCACCGAATCCCTGCCTTCCACTGTGACGCCTGCGGGGCGATTCACGTGACCCGAGACGAGGTGGTAAGCTCCTGCGTGAAGTGTGGCTCTGGGGAAGTACGCCAGGACGACGACGTGCTCGACACCTGGTTCTCCAGCGGGCTTTGGCCCTTCGCGACTCTCGGCTGGCCTGATCAGACCCCGGAGCTCGCTCGCTTCTACCCGGGGAGTGACCTGGAGACTGGCTACGACATCCTCTTCTTCTGGGTGGCTCGGATGATGATGATGGGCCTCCATTTCATGGGGGATGTACCGTTCCGACGGGTGCTTCTTGCAGGGCTGCTGGTGGATGAAACTGGCAAGAAGATGAGCAAGACCCTTGGCAATGTGATCGATCCGCTGGACCTCATTCATGGGGCCACCTTTGAGCAAGTGGTGCAGAAGGCGTCCCCCGGTGTGCCTATCAAGGAGGCCTTGGAAAAATTTGCCAAATCTTACCCGTCTACAGCGAAGATGGGGGCAGGTTTCCCGGCGTTCGGCACCGATGCGCTGCGAATGACGCTGGCTAGCTACTCGCCCTCATCGACTCGCATCGCCCTCGCCCCCCGCCGCATTGAGGGCTATCGTCACTTCTGCAACAAGCTCTGGAACGCTACCCGTTTCGCTCTCCCATACCTTGAGGGCGTAGCCCCCAGGGACGAAGTACCATCCGCCACGCTTCTAGCCAACCGGTGGATTCTCGATCGTCTCTCCGTCGCTGCCCAAAAGGCCCATGAATTCCTCGACAGCTACCGCCTCGACGAAACGCTTCAAGTACTCTACCACTTCTTCTGGGACGAGTTGTGCGACTGGTTCCTGGAGCTGACCAAGCCAGTGCTCTCCGGCCTTGAAAGCCCCGATCGCCACGAAACTCAGGCGGTTCTGCTCCACGTTCTGGACCATGCCTTCCGCTTGCTCCACCCCTTCGCTCCTTTCGTTACGGAGGATCTATGGCAGCGGCTCCCTAAAGCATCCAATGCGCCTAAGAGCATTTGTATCGCCCGCTACACCGTTGAGCAGGACGGTCGGCCCGACCCGCTGGCGCATCGGGAGATGAGCGTGCTGCAAGCTGCTATCAGCACAGCACGCACCCTACGTAGCGAGCACGAAGTTTCTCCCAAGGCGCTAGTACCACTTCGGCTCCGTGCTGGCGAAGTGTGGCTGCGGGAGCTACTCACGCGAGAGTCTGTAGCGATCCAAACACTGGTGAGGACCGAGGGGACCCCGGTAATCGAAGCTCCGGGAGGAGAGCGTCCTCGGGGCTACGTCCTGGATGTAGCCGAGGACGTGGAGGTGCTGGTAGGCCTCGTCGGCCACGTGGATCCTGTCAAGGAGAAGGATCGCATTGAGCGGTCGCTGAAGAAGATCGAAAAGGAGCTGGAGAACCTGCAGAAGCGCCTCTCCCTCCCATCCTTCGTGGAGAATGCTCCCGCGGAGGTGGTGGCGGAAGCCCGAACCCAGGTGGCAGCGCTCCTCAAGAGCAAGTCCCACCTGGAAGCGTCCATCTCCCTCGTCGACGAGCTGCTACCCACTTCGCCTCTTAGTAAAAATCCGGCTCCCGGCTTACCCAGCACTAACCATCCCGCAGGCTCAAACAAGGCAGGTGTTAGCCTACGTAAGGAGCAGGTCTTGCGTCGTCGTCGCGCCGCCTGAACTACCACGAGGACGGAGACAGGCATGAGTACGGCCATGGGCACGGGCGCGAGGACGGGGGGAGCGAGGCGCCTCGACGAGAAGGGAGGAGCACTGCTACCGTCCTCCCTCATGGCCGACCCTGCCGTCCCCCTCGTCGTTCCTTCCCTGGAACCCGTGCGTTGGCCTCCGTGGCCCAATGAGGTCACTCCCGCTTGGCCCGACGACCTTTCCCGTTGGTTTCTTCCCGATGATGAGTTCTTCGTGGTTTCCTTCCGCACGTTCCTCCTCCTTTCCCATCTGATTCCCTGTTTGCAACGCCTGCTTTCCGAACAAGG
>JANWXX010000415.1 GCA_025057345.1 Polyangiaceae bacterium
TGGGCCTGGAGGGAACGGCAGCAGTGCTCCGAGGAAGGGTACGGCGCATGCTGGGCGGCGTGTCAGAGTACTGGCTACTGGAGCGTCGCTCTAGGGAGTACCACCGAAGGAGGCTCCAGGGCGAGCGAGCCTGGCTCACCGTCTGGACCTGCGACCTGCGAGGCTTCACCGAGGTCTGTGCTCGTACCGAGGACCCAAGGCAGGTAGTGAGGATGCTCAACCGGTTTTTCGCCAGGATAGGCCAGGTGCTCCTAGAGCAGGGGGGTTGCATCGACAAGTACGTGGGCGACAGTATCCTGGCGTACTTTCAGGGCGAGGATGCCGCAAGGCGAGCTTGCGAGGCGACTTTGGAAGTGTTTGCAAGGCTCTCGATGTTGAACACGGAGCGAGTACATTTGGGTGAACCGGAGCTACGCATGGGGATCGGCATTGCCACGGGTTGGGTCGTGGAGGGTAACGTGGGCTTCGCCGGGAAGCTGGAGCACACCATCATCGGTACGCCGGTCAACACTGCCTGCCGACTGGTAGCCCAAGCCGCAGGGGGCCAGGCGCTGCTGGATGACGCCACCGCCCGCCTCCTAGGGGAGCATCAGGGGCTTACCGCGGTGGGGCTCGTCGAGTTGAAAGGGTTGGGGCAGGTGCAGGTCTTTGAGCTGAGGAGCCCCGAAGGGATCTCGGGGAGGTTGGGCACCGGATCCTCGGCCCTTCCTGCCCCACCTGCGCTGTAAGCCTACTGAAGGAGCCCATAGGTGACAAACGGGCTGTCGTGCGCTACATGGCCTCCTGTCGCAGAGGAACAGGTGTTCGTCGGCGGTGGGGGTACCCCCCCGCGGGAGGAAAGTCCGAGCTTCACAGGGCAGGGTGCCGGGTAACGCCCGGTGGGAGCAATCCCGAGGAAAGTGCCACAGAAAACGCAGACCGCCTCCGCACGCACGAGCGTCCGGCGGCAAGGGTGAAACGGTGGGGTAAGAGCCCACCGCGCCCCTGGTAACAGAGGCGGCACGGCAAACCACACCCGAAGCAAGGCCATGTAAGGGGGCGCTTGAGGGTTGCCCGCCCAAGCTCCCGGGTAGGCTGCTGGAGGCCTGCGGCGACGCAGGTCCTAGAGGAATGAGCACCACCGCGCCGAGGGCGACCGGAGCGCGGGACAGAACTCGGCTTATGGTCTTCTGCGGCCAAGAGGCCTGCCTCCTCCGGGGTAGGCTTCTTGCTTTTCAAGGTAGATTTATCACCCGGCCAAGGATCAGGGTAACGCTTGGCTCATCTCGGCGAGAAGGATGAATATTGGCCCGGTCGTAGAGCTTCATGGGAAGCTCTTGACGAGCGATCTCTTGGAAAGAGAGGCTTTGGAGGAGGTTCCTGCAGGGATCGGGGCGCTCAGAGAGCCAACAGGAGAGACCCTGATAAACGTAGAGGCAGGCAGGAGGGCTCTTCTGGATCCTCTCCAGGGTTGGCATGGTTGGCACGAGCGGGATGACACCAGAAGCAAAGACTGGAACCGACAAAAAGCGATGGCTGCGGCGTGGACCTACTCGTTCACCAGCCCGCTGAAAGCGGAGATCCGCGGCCCAAGGATCCTCCCCTGCGTATTCGATCACCGCGCACCCCTCAGGGATCTGTTCCCTAACCCGGAGTACGAAGGCATGCTCTTGCATTTCCGTGAAGGAGAGATCCTGAAGGAAGGAGCGGTACATCCAGGGAGAGAGGGAGAGCACCAAGAGCCCCACCGCTGCCAACCACCATCGCCCAGGACCGGCGCCCTCGAACCAGCGAACCCCTGCCAGGGAAGCGAGAAGAAGGAAGGGGACCACCAAATGCATCATATATCGAGGCTGCATCGACTCTTGGACAACGGTGCTGTGCCCCACCACAAACAGCAGAATCCATCCCAGGAGAAAAAGAACTGTCCTTCGATCCTCGGATGACCATAGGATTCTTACGCCCATAATCGCGAGGAGAAAGAGGAGGGGTGGGGTTACCCGTGGGTCCGAGAGAACGAAGAAAGAAGGATGGAGGAGAACTTTGGGCACCAGCCAGAGCCAGGAGAGATCCGAGAGAATGGATCGGATTGCCTGCTCGTTGGAGGCGAGGTATCCGGGCAAGGCCAGGAGGCCAGCTACCACGATGGCCAAGGCCGCGAGTCTGCGACGATGTCGAGGGGCTACCTCGGGGTAGAGGGTGACCAAGGCAACAAGGTATACAACCAGGAAGAGGATGTTCAGGGGGCGGAGGGTGAAGGAGAGGAAGAGCAGCGGCGGCAGAGAGAGAAAGGAGAGGAGACGCACGGGTTGGGAAGGATCCCGAAGCCATGCATGGAGGGAGGCAAAGGCCAGGGAGGTAAGCACCAGCGAGGGAACGAAGGTATCTTCAGCGCGGGAAAAGCGGATGTGCTGGGGCAGACAGGCCACGAAGAACGCAGCTAGGAGGCCGACACGCGCATCCCTAGCGAGAAAGCTCCCATGACTGAACATCACGAGGGGCATCAACACCGCGTAAGTAAAGTTGGTGTAAACAATCACATCCGTCAGGTAGACGGAACCGAATCGCCCGGTGATCCAGGCCATCAGAGGGCCATCTGCAACCTGAGAGATATTAGGCCAGAGGCGGCTCCAGGGCCACGCGCCGAGGAACGAAGCGGGTGCCAAAAACCAGCGGACCCAGGCTCCCCCAAGCACAATTAGTACCAACGTGGGTAGCATCCAGCGAGGCTGACGAGCGAGAGCTCGCCCTGCTAGCAAACCGGCAAGGAGCCAGAGGACAAGAAGCAGGGCGATACCGTCGATCCGCTGCCAACGGTTAACAACCCTTGCAGAAAGACGTGTTAGATGTCGTTTCCCAGGGCTAAATGCAGGCGCTGGAGCATCCCAGAGGGCCTGATGATCGTTGTGCATCACCGCCATCAGGAGCGCCTCTGCAGCAGCCCTACCCTCTGAATCGAGAGCTTCCGGCAAAATGACCCGGAAGTTTGCCGTCCTAGGGGCATCCGCCGGAGCCGATTCGTCCGCAGGATGTACCAAGGCAAGGCGTTCGCTGCGTCCTGCAGGGCCCTTGAGGGTCACCAGGATCCGAGTCGGTTCAATCGAGACATCCCACAGGGTGAAGCCCCCACTTACAGGCCCTCCCAACACATAAGGAGCGAAAAGCGCCAAAACCTCCTGTTCTCGACCCTGCCGGAGGAAGGCCGACTCTGCCCGAACTTCCGTCGACCATGCCAGCAGAGCGAGGAGGAGGTGGACGAGGAGGAAGAACGGGGAGAGGAGGCGGGCCGACAACGGCAGCCAACGCCACACGAACAGAGAAGAGGCGATTACTTCACCCTCACCCGCTGCTTGAGAGCAGCAAGCTCATCGTCGATATCCGCTCCGCCTTTTCGAGCGCCACCGGTGCCGCGCTCAAGGGAGGCAAACTTAGCCTCCAGTTCATCCCGGGTAAGGCCGCTACGAGTACCGAAACCCAGGGCGTCGGCAATTTCCCGACTGGCCGCTACCTCCGCCTCGGTCCGTTCTAGCTTCGCCTCCAGACGCCGGAGTTCATCGAAAGCACTACCACCCACGGAGGACTCAGCACCCCCAGTGGTACTCCGGGCCTGCCGGACCTGAGCAGTGAGCACGCCTTTGCGAGCCTCTACATCCGCCAAGCGCTGCTCCATGCGCTGGAGTTCGGCCTTGAGCTTGATAGTGTTGGACTTGGCCTCCGCTAGCATGGCCTCGGAGCGATCCCGATCACCGATCACGCGCTTCTTTTGAACAAGAGCTTCGCGAGCGAGAGCTTCATCGTCCGCCTTGAGCGCCAGTTCAGCACGTCTTGCCCAACGCTCTGCATCCGCATCCAGCTCTTGGACCTTTTTCTCCAGCTGCTTCTCTGTGGCCAGACTACCCGCGATCTCCTTGCGAGCTAGGGTGATTTGCTCGCGCATCTCGGCGATGAGGAGGTCGATGCTTTTCCGGGGATCTTCGGCCTTGTCCAGCAGTGCGTTGACATTGCTGGAAATGACCCGCCCCATACGATCAAAGATGCCCATACATGGGAGCTTAGCCTGTCCCAACGCCGGTGGCGAACGCTCTCCGGGAGCTGTCGGTGATGGGACCGAACTGACCGGGGCCAGCAAGAGGAGATCCACCGCCTCGCACTGGGGCATGCCCACGGATTTGGGGGCATAGCCTTGTTACGACTCACCCCGGTAAACAAAAGTGTCTGATCCTCCCGAGTCACCTTCCCTTTGACCACATCACCCAGCCTTTGGGAGAACAGGATCCTTGACCGCGTTGCATCGTTGCATCCGTGAGGACTGCTGTTGGAAGTACCCTTGCCCTCGGCATACCAGCAAGCCACCACCCGGGAAGGCGACAAGTTACTTCGGATGGTACCCCGGAGCTTTTGCTGCTGTGGCAAGAAGGTAGGGGTTACGCACCCACCCAGGAATGTTGAGGAATATCGGGCTGTTACCCTCCGATGGCCACATCCAAGGACAAG
>JANWXX010000416.1 GCA_025057345.1 Polyangiaceae bacterium
AATAGCCTCCAAGAAAGCACTCAGCTCTCTGGATTGTAGACTGGGGTGGCAACGTCGACGGGGCGAATGCCCCAGATCTCCTCGGCATACTGGCGAATGGTGCGGTCGGAAGAGAAAGGACCACCGCCAGCAACGTTGCGGATGGCCATGTGCTGCCAGCGGGTCTGGTCTCGGTAGGTGGTGAGGGCGCGGAGGCGCTCCTGCTGATAGGCGGGGTAGTCTGCGATAACCATGTAGGGATCACGGGCCAAGAGATTGTCAACAAACTCTCGGAAGAGGG
Source organism: Polyangiaceae bacterium (assembly GCA_025057345.1). Classification (GTDB taxonomy): domain Bacteria; phylum Myxococcota_A; class Polyangia; order Polyangiales; family Polyangiaceae; genus JANWXX01. The sequence goes on from JANWXX010000416.1 coordinate 281, forward strand.
TTTTGTCCTCGGGAGAGAAGAAGCCTCCGCGAACCATCTCCAAAACCTCAGCCAACTCAGGGTTGTTACGGAGATGATCAAGGGGGCGATAGTTTGACTTCATCTCATGCACCTCCTGGGCGGTGAGACCGAAAAGAAAGAAGGCGTCGGGGCCTACGGAATCACGGATCTCAATGTTGGCACCGTCGAGAGTACCGAGGGTGATAGCGCCATTGAGGGCGAACTTCATGTTTCCGGTACCAGAAGCCTCAAACCCAGCGGTGGAGATCTGCTCGGAGATCTCGGTGGCGGGGATGATGCGCTCCGCAAGAGATACGCGGTAGTCGGGTATAAAGTGGACTGCGATGGGGGAAGACCCAGGGATCTCGTTGATGACCTCGGCGACACCGTGGATGAGGCGGATGATCAGTTTAGCATTGACATAACCGGGAGCCGACTTGCCTCCGAAGAGGAAGGTGACCGGAGGGATATCGAGGCCACTGCGACGGTGGCGAAGGTAAAGCCCCGCAACCGACAGGATATTGAGGAGCTGGCGCTTGTATTCATGGATCCTCTTGACCTGCGTGTCGAAAATGCTGTTCGGGTTGAGGTGGAGATCACTTGTCTCCGCCAAATAGCGCGCCAAAGCTCGCTTGTGGCTTGCCTTGATCTCCGCCATACGCCCGTGCACCTCCGGGTCGTCGGCGAAGGGGCGGAAGGCAGCAAGGCGATCCAAATCGGTGACCCAACCTTTGCCGATTTTCTCGTCGAGGAGAGCCGAAAGATCCGGGTTGCACTCCAGCAGCCAGCGGCGAGGGGTAACACCATTGGTTTTGCTATTGAAGCGTTCTGGGTACATCTCGGCAAAGTCGCGGAGCACGTTGCTACGCAGCAGTTGGGTGTGTAGCTCGGATACTCCGTTGACGCTGTGGGTACCTACCACGGCCAGGTTGGCCATTCGTACATTGCGCCCGTGGGTCTCCTCTATGAGAGACATGCGTCGCAGCCGGTCGGTATCCCCCGGGAAGCGGATCTGTACCGTCCGGAGGAAGCGACTATTGATCTCGTAGATGATCTCCAAGTGGCGGGGCAGCAAGCGCTCGAAGAGTTCGACACTCCAGCGCTCCAGGGCTTCGGACATCAAGGTGTGATTGGTATAAGCGCAGGTAGCCTGGGTGATGCCCCAGGCGCGTTCCCAGGGGAGGTGGTGCTCATCGACAAGGACGCGCATAAGCTCCGGGATGGCCACCGATGGGTGAGTATCGTTGAGTTGGATGGCGACCTTTTGAGGGAAGAGGTCGAAATTGTCATGATGACGACGGAAACGACGCACAATATCGCCGATGGAGCATGCAACGAAAAAGTACTGCTGCTTGAGGCGTAGCTCGCGGCCCACCTGCACCGAATCGTTGGGGTAAAGCACCTTGGAAATCGTCTCCGAGCGGGTTTTGTCGTAGACTGCCTTCTCGTAGTCTCCGGCGTTGAACACGTCGAGGTCGAACTCCTCCGTGGATCGGGCAGACCAAAGGCGTAGTGTGTTCACGTTGCTTCGGCCGTAGCCCAGGATGGGGGTGTCGTAAGGAACACCGAGTACGTTCTGGGTGTCCACCCAGCGGACTTGCAGGTGACCCCTGTTGTCGAGATGGCGCTCAACCCGACCATAGAAGCGGACCGGGAGGGCATGTTCGGGGCGCTCGAACTCCCAAGGGTTTCCAAAGCGGAGCCACTCGTCCGGGTGCTCGACCTGGTAACCGTTACGGATGGCCTGGCGGAAGATCCCAAACTCGTAGCGGATGCCGTAGCCAAAGGCGGGGAGGCCAAGGGTGGCCATGGAGTCGAGGAAGCACGCTGCCAGCCGACCGAGGCCACCGTTGCCAAGGCCAGCATCCGGCTCCTCCTCGAAGAGACGATCGAGGTCGACGCCTAGGTCATGAGCGATCCGACGAGCTTCCTCAAGGAGCTCCAGGTTCACCAGGTTGGTGCGCAACAACCGACCCATAAGGAACTCGGCGGAGAGGTAAGCAACGAATTTGGCATCCTGAGCACGATAGGCATCATGGGTAGCGATCCAACGTTGAACCACCCGATCTCGGGTGAGGAGCGCCCAGGCAAGATAACGGTCGTGAGGTGTGGCACGGCGCAGGGATCGAGCCCTAGAGAATTGCACTTGATCAAGGAAGGCCCGACGGAGTGCCTGCGGTGATGTGCTGGTCCGATCGTCCTCAATGATGACGCATGGCTCCGGCGGATTCTGGCTCTGGGACATGGATACCCCCTAGTCGGTTCGTGTCATTCCAGACTGCGGGGGGCAGCCTACCACCGGAGATGTGACGTCCGTGTTGTGTTTGTTCAGCTGGTGAGAGAGGAGGCGTCCACGCGGCCCAGCACCAGGGGAGGCGCTGGAAAGGAGGTATCCGCCAGGGTGAAAGAAGCCCGGACCCGTGGCTCCATGTCTTTCGCAGCCGCCCGGGAACGGGCGTGGATCCGCACTAGAGGCGTCCCCTTTTTTACCTTGTCGCCGCAGCGTACCAAGAGTTCCAGACCCACATCATGATCGACGGACTGGTCAGCACGGGTACGGCCCGCCCCCAGTGCGACCGCACTCAGGCCAAGCTCTCGTGGGTCGATGCCCGTGACCCATCCAGCACGATCGGCGTGGACGTCGAGGTGGATGGGAGCGCGAGGGAGCCGGTCTGGTTCGTCGACGACCCGGGGATCTCCCTGGTGAGCCTTGATCAGCGAGCGCATCACACCGGCAGCACGGCCGTCCGTAATCGCCTTGCGAAGCAGTTCCTCCCCCTGACCGACATCCCTGGCCTTGCCTCCGAGCACCAGCATCTCTGCCCCAAGGGCCAGGGTACAGGCTACCAAGTCGTCAGGGCCCCGCCCATGGAGTACCTCGATGGCCTCCCGCGTCTCTAGCGCGTTGCCAATGGTACACCCCAGAGGGACGCTCATGTCCGTGAGCAGAGCAACAACTCGCTTACCTGCGCGGGTGCCGACTCGAACCAGAGCCTCGGCCAGCTCCCGAGCACGATCCACATCTTTCATGAAAGCACCGCGACCCACCTTGACATCGAGGACCAAGGCGTCGATCCCCTCCGCAAGCTTCTTCGACAGGATGCTAGCAACAATGAGGGGGATGCACTCGACGGTTGCTGTCACATCCCGGAGCGCATAGATCTTCTTATCTGCAGGGGCGATCTGGGCGGTCTGGCCTATCATGGAAACACCAACCTCGCGCACGGTCTTGATGAAATCTTCTGTGGAGAGATCAACGCGGAAACCAGGGATGGCCTCTAGCTTATCGAGGGTACCTCCAGTGTGGCCTAGGCCCCTTCCGGAAATCATCGGTACCGGCACCCCACAAGCTGCCACCATCGGAGCAAGGCACAGGGAAACCTTGTCTCCTACCCCGCCCGTGGAATGCTTGTCGACTTTGATGCCAGGCACCGACGATAGATCGAGAACCTCCCCGCTCCGAAGCATAGCGTCTGTCAACTCATTGGTTTCCGCGTCGCTCAGCCCGCGGAGAAAAGCTGCCATCAGCCAGGCACTCATCTGGTAGTCAGCCAACTCACCTGCCATCAGGGCGTCGATAAGGCGGCGAATCTCTCCCTCCTTGTGCTCCTGGCCCTCTCGCTTCTTGGCAATCAACTCGACGAGACTTCTCATCCGACGATACTCTCCAGAAATTCTCTCAGATCTTCTTGTACTCTTCCATGAACTCCCAATCCGCGATGACCTGTTTCTTCAGCAGAAGCGACAAGAGGGCAGCAAAGAGGGCCTCCCAGCCTGCACTTTCCCCCAGGATCTCGCTGGCATCGACCCCGTGAGAAACTGCACGGAGTGCCGAGATCAGATCCCGTGCCGTAAGCTGCTCGGTAGGATCCAAGGGAGGTATCTCCGAAGAAGGCCCATCCTCCGAGGACGTCTCCTGGGACAGGGTAGGCGAAGACGCAGAGGAAGCGGTTTCTTCGGGGCGGACGGCAACCCGATGCCTGCGGTGCCCCCGCAACGAGCGGGTTGGGAGAGTGATGGTGGTGCCATCCAGCAAGGTAACACTAACGGTCTTGGAGGCCGGCTGCGTGGTGGTCGACGCACTGCTAGGCATGGCCTCCAAGCCCTCAAGGGATCTGTCGATTGTTGAAGAGAACTCTGCTCCTGATCGAGCCACAGGGGCAGAAGAAGGAACAGGGAGTGCACT
>JANWXX010000417.1 GCA_025057345.1 Polyangiaceae bacterium
GAGGCACTTGTGAACGCCTGGTGGTCGCCGGCTGTCTCTCCCAACGTTACTCGGAGGAGATGTCTCAGGAGATGCCCGAGGTCGACCATTTCCTCGGTTCCAGCGACATGCTCCGGCTCGGTGAAGTGCTGGAAGGCAAGGGAGAGCGGGTCATGGTGGGGAGTCCCGCTCAGTGGGTGCTCCGAGCTAGCGACCCTCGCACCCTCACTACCGGTCGCGCCAGCGCCTACCTGAAGATCGCTGAAGGCTGTAACCGCACCTGCTCCTTTTGTGTCATCCCACAGCTCCGGGGGAAGCAACGTTCTCGCTTGGTCGATGACATCGTCGAAGAAGCCTACAAGCTGGTTGGTCAGGGGGTCTTTGAGATCAATCTCGTCTCTCAGGACACCATCGCCTATGGCCGCGATCTCCCTAGGGAAGATCGTCCTACCCTTGCAGATGTGGTGGCAAAGGTCGCCGAGGTTCCCGGACTCCGCTGGCTCCGACTCCATTATCTCTACCCCGAAGCCATGGATGAGCGGCTCCTCGACCTGTTGGCCAACCACCCGGTGGTGCTTCCCTACATCGACATGCCACTCCAGCACATTGCCGACGGGATGCTCCGTCGCATGCGTCGCGGTCATGGTGGGGATCGAATCCGTCGCACTGTCGAGCGACTTCGCGAGGCAATCCCTGGGCTCGTCTTCCGCACAGCTTTTATCGTCGGCCACCCTGGCGAAACCGAGGAAGAATTCCGAGAACTCTGTGACTTCATCCAGTGGGCCGAGTTCGATCGAGTGGGGGTTTTCCGCTATTCCGACGAGGAGTCATCCCATAGCGCTACCCTGGAAGGGAAGGTTTCCGGACGTATCGCCGAGGCCCGCTACCGCAAGCTCATGGCGCTCCAGAGGAAAATCGCTCACAGGAAGAACAAGGCTCTCGTCGGCCAGCAGATCGAGGTGCTCGTCGAGGGCGTGAGCGACGAGCACGAGTACGTGATGATGGGTCGCCACTGGGGTCAGGCGCCGGAAATCGACGGCCAGGTGTATCTCTCGGAGGGGGAAGCCTACCCTGGTGAACTACGCCGCGTGCACATCGTGGATGCCAGCGACTATGATCTCGTGGGCGAGCTTCTCGATACGTCTCCTCTCGTCACTGCTCATCCCCCTCGCCGCGTCCAGAGACGCAACGGTCGTATCTCTCTCCCAGTGCTCCGCTGAACCAGTGCTCCTCCGGCTTAGAGCGATCTGGCAAGGGTAAGCTAAAGAAGGAGGCAACGAGGGAGCGCGTGGTGTCCTTGCGGCGACGAGCGATATCAGCAGGATTCTCCTGAAGTGTACGCTCGTCCGGGGTGACTTTAAAAATTGGCTGGCCCTTGTGAACGATGGTGCCTTCCCCTGAAACGAGCACCTCGTCGATACGGCCCGAGAAGGGGGCGCTCACTTTGTTGAACATCTTCATAACCTCAAGGATGTAAAGAGGCTGCCCCTTCTCGAAGTGATCGCCGACTCGGACGAAAGGTGGGCGATCCGGGGCTTCACGACTGTAGAACATGCCTCCGGAAACTGCGACGATCTCATCCTCACGATTGGCTGGGGGCGGCACAAGGACGCGGTGCATACGGGCTTGAAGCTCCGGGTCGAGGAGCCGCGGGGGGATGGTGATGGTGAGATCATCCTCGACCCGCAGCTCGAAGAAGCGAGCACGCTCTCCTAGGAGCGGTAGCAGCCCAAGGAGCTCAAGACCCATCTGAAAGCCCATATGAGAGGCGCGGATGCGGTTCCAAAGGTTTTCCTCGATACCCTCCGGAGGGTTCACCAGGGCAAGCCGTTCGCAGAGGGCTTCGTAAGTGGAGAAGCCCGGACCAAGAGTTTCGTGGAGTCGCTCATAGAAGCGCAACCCACGGGAGAGGAGTTCCTGATCGTGATCCCAGATCACATGGGCTGCAGGAGCGTCAGGGCGCGGATCCATGTTGAGCAGGTGGTAGGTGTCCGCAAGGATGCAGAGCGGGTTGCGGAGCCAGCGGAGCTTGCCTCCCTCAAAGGAGAAGTCATGCTGGTGGGCACTGAGCCAGGCAGAGAAGTGATGCGGTTCGGCAAAGAGCGCTTCCAGAGGGCGCTTGAGGAGCGTTTCCTTCAAGGTGAAGATCTCGCGAATGGCTGCGACAGCCTGGGGGCTCTCAGCATGCTGCTCGTAGTGGGTGGCAACCTGGGTGAGGGCGAACGATAGGTCGATATCGTTAGCTTCCTGCTTCAGGAGCCCAACCTGAGTGAGGTAAGGAACCACAAAGCGGGTTGTAGGCTTGGCGTAGACATGGCGAGCAAGGAACCAGTGGACAAGCCCATAGTGGAATTCGAGGTTGGTGGACAGATCGATACCGCGAATGCGCATGCGCCGGAGGATCTCGCACAGGTGCTCGTAAGCTTTGCGACGATTCTCACGGGCGGTGACCAGGAGGGCTATGTTGCTGTCGTAGGCGCCGGCGAGCCGGTAGTGCATGAACATGCCGGTATCCGGATTCTTGACGCAGATGCCCTGATCGTCGCGGATCTCGCCTTCAATGGGGTCCGTCCAGGAGACGATGAGGCCCCCAGCGTGGGGGGATAGGGCGCGGTCTGTAGCATTGAGGCGGACCTCCACAGCGGCTCCCTCCCGGAGGAAGCGTTCAGGGCGAGGGAGTCGCTCCCCATGACGTGCCAGAAGCGCCATAGCTTCCACCAGCGAGAAAACCTCGAAGTAATCATCCGGATCTGCGGGGTTGCGGAAGCGGAGGCCATAGCAGAGCTCGGAAACGCGGTGTTCTACCTGGATCCGCGTGTTGACCTCCATGAAGTAGTGGTGATCCTGATCGACGATACACTCAAAGGTAGAGGCCGAGTCGAGACCAACAGCCAAACCGAAGCGCTCTGCTTCCTCTTCCATGCGGGTGAGGGTACGCAGGTCCATTTCAAGGGCGAGTGCCTCAGCTTCACGGCCTTCCTGGCGGGCACGGGCGGCCTCCGCCGCGAGGGCCTCGCAGGTGATCGAAACTTCGAGCAGCTTCTGCTCGTGCATCTGGAGCGAGCAGTCCCGGCCGCCGAGGGAGATAACCCAGCGACCGTTGCCGAGGAGCTGGATCTCATTGTGCCGTGTCTGCTCGATATTCAGCTCAAGGAGGACGTTCTTGTTCTCACCCACTCCCGTAGCCTTCACTTCCGAGAGCACTTCCCGGAATAGATCTGCGGCGACTCTGGCTGCCTCCTCTGCCCGGGCCTGAGCGGTGGCCGGGTCTCCCTCAGGGATGCCAGGGAGGATCCGCTGCCCCTTACCGCCGCCGCCACCGATCGCCTTGAGCCTCACGCGAGCACCGGGGTAAGCGGCCAACATGGCAGCCACTTCCGTGACCACCTGAGCCGCGATCTCGTCGATCGAAAGCAGGTCGATACCCTTACGGTAGGACGCTGCCAGGGCAGCTTCTATGGCCACTTCGAGGGGCTGATCCTCGGGGAAAGTCACAGCGAGATCATGGCGCTGGCAGAGGGAACGGAGCCCTGCCAAGTCGTTCACCTTGGCACGGAGAGCGCGGGTGGTGACATCATTGACGCCGGGGGTCACGGAAACCTGTTGGGCCAAGGCTGTGCGCTTTGCCTCATCCTTGCTGCCAGCGGCTCGCTGTGTGCGCGAGCAAGGGCCCATGAACCGGAGCCCAGCCTCCTCAATAGCTTGGACAAAATCAGCGTCCTCCGCCATGAAGCCGTAGCCCGCGAAGATGTAACCATAGCCATGTTCTCGGGCGATAGAGAGGATCTGGGCCACCCGCTCCATACGCTCTTCCTTGGTGGCACCGGTGTAGTCCTTGATACGGTGGACACGGGCGTTCTCCACGATGCGCAGCTCAGGGGCTAGGGCTTGCGCATAGACGATCGAGTCCTTCTCCGACAGAAGGATGCCGCAGTGAGAAACCCCCATCTGGGAGAACACATCGAGAGCCTCCTTACGAATCGGGCCGCGACAGACGATGAGTATCCCCATGTCTTCGCAAGAAAAGGAGCGAACCCAAGCAGAGGATGCGCGACCGAGGCGTCGGTCCCGGGTGATCAGAGGGTTGTTGCTGTAGGGATCCTTCTCGGCATTCATCATGGATTTCTCAATGGAACTCGCGCTGGACATCCAGGAAGGGCCTCGGGGTATAGTGGCGGAGGAAGCGCAACATGTTACTAGCCAGGGCCTGGCGCAGCTCGCTGGGCATGACGAGAGAGGAGATAGAGCCAAGGCTTAGGGCCTCGCGGGGGTTCATCAATTCCCGCTCGTAACGCTGACTCAGTTCTGCTTCCCGGGCCTTGAGCCAAGCTTGTGCTTCGGCGGTAGCATCGGCCTTCGCAGCCTCCGGGGTAGCCCCAGCAGCCACCCGCTCCCGTACCCCCGCTTCCACTCGTGCGGCCACGCTCCCCCGAAGCTTCCGAAGTTCGTCCTTGTAGACGAACTCCTTACCCGCAGGCCCCATCA
>JANWXX010000418.1 GCA_025057345.1 Polyangiaceae bacterium
GGCGGTAGGTGAGCGTTTCCCCCTGGAATTCGACGGCGATCTGATCCGGTGTCCGGGCGACCTGCTGCTCGAAGAGCTCGTGGAGGAGGGTCTCGGAGGGGAAGGGGGCGTCCGTCCGGTTCCATTCGTAGAGGATCCTGTTGCGCTCGTTCTGGCTGAGGAGAGGGAGGGCGGCTACGGGCACGTCCGGGGACCCGAGCGCTGCAGACAGGAGCGTCTCTAGTTGCTCGGAGAAGCGCCGCGCGGTGGACTGGCGAAACAGATCCGCACCCAGGTTGAGCCATCCGTCCACCACGTCTCCCTGCAAGCAGAGGGACAGGCTCAGATCGAAGCGGGAGAAGCGCAGAGGGAGATGAATCTGCTTGACCTGCGAGGGGACAGCGGGCTCCGTGGCTGGCTCCTGTTCGAATACTTGCAGGTGTGCCTGAAAGAGCGGGTGTCGCGTCATGTCCCGCTCGATGCGAAGGGCCTCCAGGATCGTATGGAGCTGCACTTCCCCTCGGGGAAGCGTATCTGCAAGGGCGTCACGTTCCTCGCGGATGGCTTCCCGAAAGGAGACGGAGAGCTCCCGCTGAAGACGCAAGGGGAGAGGGGAGGAGAACGCGCCGCAATGGCTGGAGAACTGTGTACGGAAGGGGGTCGGGAGGGAAGCTCCCAGGACAAAATCTTGCTGTCCTGTGCTCCGTGCAAGGAATATCCGTAGGGCTGCAAGGAGCACCACGGTGGGTGTCGTGCGCTCCTCCCTCGCGATGTCTCGCAGGGAGCCCACGACCTTGCCGGTGAGGGTGAACCGCTGGTTGACGCATTGGTGGCTAGGGGAGCTTGGCCGCGGGTAGTCGGTCGTAAATTCCAGAGAAGGAGCTTGGTGGAGCCGAGCTTTCCACCAGGAGAGGGAATCTGTCTGGTTTGCGCTGGGAGCATCCTTGAAGAGAGGGAGTTCGTGGTAAGGAGGCAGAGGGGGTAGGGGAGATCGCTGCAGCAGGCGGACCATCTCCTGCGCCAGCAGGCTGAGGGAGTAGCCGTCGAGGATCCCCTGGTGGGCGACGAGGAGGAGGGCGGACTCCGCACGACCAGCTCCGTACAGGGTGGCCCGGAGGAGGGGGCCGTGGGTAATATCGAAGCCAAAGGATATCTCTCGGACGAGATTGGGATGGAGGGGATCTTCCTCCGGGAGGAGCTTCGCGGGAGCAACATCCGGGATGAGTCGAAGGCGCAGCTGGGTGTTGGGGGGCAGAATTTGCCAGAGCTTTCCCTCCGTATATTGGAAATGAATCCGGAGAACTGCCTGCCGTTCGAGGATATGATCGAGGCAATCCTGAACCTCTGCCGGGGTCCAGGCGCCGTGGAGGGCAAGGAGGAGAACCTCGTTATTGACCGGGCTACCTGGTTGCAACTGATCAAGGAACCAGGCCCGTTGCTGGTTCGGAGTGGAGGGAAGCTGGATTGGTGTAGGTATCATCGGGAGGGGGAGTACGCGGGCTATCTGGATCACAAGACAGGTATTTCGAGGGGCCAAAGTACCACACTCCCGTTGGCCTCCGTGAATTTTTTTGGCGAAGTTGGGGTGATGTGCCTGCTTGGCGTTCTGCTGGCAGGGTGATAGGATAATTGCTGCGGTCTATGCGGGCTGCATCCACTCCTGAGGGCACACCATGACCACACCCGTCCAAGAAGGTGAAATTCTCGCAGGAAAGTTCCAGGTGGAGCGCGTGCTCGGGCAGGGCGGGATGGGGGTGGTTGTAGCCGCTAAGCACCTGCAGCTCGACCAGAAGGTGGCCCTAAAGTTCCTGCTGCCGGAGGCGCTGGTGAACCAGGGCGCGGTGATGCGCTTCGAGCGGGAGGCGCGGGCAGCGGTGAAGATCCAGAGCGAGCACGTGGCCAAGGTGCTCGACGTAGGCAAGCTGGATACGGGCGTGCCTTACATGGTCATGGAGTACCTCAAGGGCAGCGATTTGTCTGAGGTTCTAAAGGTGCGGGGCACCCTCACCGTCGATGAAGCCGTCGACTGGATCCTTCAAGCCTGTGAGGCTATGGCAGAGGCCCACAGCCACGGGATCATCCACCGAGATCTCAAGCCCAAGAACCTCTTCGTGGTCCGGCGGCCGGATGGGTCGTCCGTGTTGAAAGTGCTCGATTTCGGCATCTCCAAGTCGGTAGTCCCTGGGGCCAGCGACGCCGCGGTGCTCACCAACACCACCGCCGTCATGGGATCCCCGCTCTACATGAGCCCGGAGCAGCTCCGGTCGTCCCGTGATGTGGATGTGCGCACCGACATCTGGGCGCTCGGCGTCATCCTCTACGAAATGCTCGCGGGGCAGCCGCCCTTCCAGGCGGAGACGATGCCCCAGCTCTGCATGAGCATCGTCTCCGATGCACCGGCGCCCCTCAGCTCTAGGCGCCCTGATCTGCCACAGGGTCTGGAGGAGACCATCCTCAAGTGCCTGGAGAAAGAGCCGGCCAACCGCTACAACAACGTGGCTCAGCTCGCCCGCGCGCTCGGTGAGTTCGCCTCCAGCCGTGGTCGCATGTCCGTCGAGCGCATCAGCCGCATCCTCCAGAACGTCGAGATGTCCGACACCATACCAGTGAGCGAGCGGTCCCCTGCCATGCCCGGCGCGCCCACGGGTTCTACGTCCACTGCCTGGGCTGACTCGAAGATCAAGAAGATTGGTCTCGCTATGCCATCGCAGCCCAGCGTCCTTACCGGCTCGACTGCAGGGAGTGCGGGCAGCAGCAGGGTCGTCAAGGCCATCGCCGTTGCCGCGATCGCCCTCGGTACCCTCATGGTGGGCGGCTTCTTCTTCCTCAACAACCAAAAGCCCACCCAGGCTGCCGTGCAACCTCTTCCACAACCTCCACCCGCGATCATCCAGCAGGAGCCCGCCGAAGTGAAGAAGGTCAAGATCAAGATCACCACCACCCCCCCGGAGGCGGTGATCTTCCTCGACAACGCCAGGCTTGGATCCGGCACGGCGACCGCCGAGATGAAGGCGGACAGCACCGATCATCCGCTGCGGGTCGAAGCCCGGGGCTTCAAGACTGATAGCCGCTTCATCAAGCTCGACAAGGATATCGAGTTGGAGATCAAGCTGGAGGAAGAACCCAGGAAGGTCGTGGGGGGGCCTCGGGTTCCACCGCCACCACCAACCACCAAGAGGAGCAGCAAAGGCGGCCTCGGGATCGACACCACCAGCCCCTACTGAACCGGCGTGATCAAGGCTGGATCCGGAGCGCTGGGGGATTGCTCTGCAGATCCAAATGCAGCTTACCTTTCCATTCGCGTCCGTCCTGCTTCCAGCTTGTGCGGCGGCCTGTCTGTCCCGTCATGATCAGCTCCTGAAGGTGCTTCTTTGAGAGCTTCTTTCCACCAAACTCGAAGGGAATGACTAGCCTGCACCCCTCCCGCCAGCGAGAGCAACCCCAGGCGTGCTTGCCCGGGATGATGCGGCCGTCAAGGCAATGAGGACAGTGCAGAGGAATTGAGTTTGCTTGGGAGGAGGGAGAGATGGGGGGTGAGGTTCCTTTGGCGGAATGCTCGTGTCCACTCCCCCCTCGGCCCGTCCGGGGGAAGGGGATCGAGGAGGGTGAGGTTCTTACCTGCTCGACGATCTCCCGAACATACTTGAGGATGTCGCTCATGAAATGCTGGCGCGATTCTTCCCCGCGAGCCATGCGGGCAAGGCGGGCCTCCCACTCACCGGTAAGCTCAGGAGAGGCAAGGGATTGGACGGGGAGGAGATCGAGCAGCGAGAAGCCAAGAGGGGTAGGCATTAGGCTTTTCTGCTGACGCTTGAGGTAGCCACGGCGGAGGAGGGTTTCGATGATGGAGGCGCGGGTGGCGGGGGTCCCGAGGCCGCGCTCCTTCAGAGCTTGTCGGAGCGCGTCGTCCTCGATGTCGCGTCCAGCAAACTCCATGGCCGAGAGAAGAGAAGCCTCAGTGTAGCGAGGAGGAGGGCGAGTGCGTTTTTGTACGTGGGAGAAGGTCCCATAGAGGTGCTGGCCCTGGGTGAGGGGAGGTAGACGCTGGGTGGCCTCTTCCTCGTCCTTCTTCCCATAGTCCTCCTCGTTTTCGTCGAAACCAGCAACTTCACGCCAGCCGGGGGAGAGGAGAACCTTGCCCCGAGCAAAGAAGCGATCTGGTGGAGGAGGGAGGGCTTCAAGGAGGGCATCGCGGGTGGGAGGCGGGTCGGGTAGGGGAGGCAGTGGGGCGTCATGTCCGACCAGGATGGTGAGGGACGTAAGAGCGAACTCGGCGTCGGGGAAGAAAGCGCCGAGGAAGCGGCGAACAATGAGGTCATGGATACGCTGGTGATCCCGGTCGAGGGAGGCAGGAGGGGTTTTGCTGGTGGGGATAATGGCGTGGTGGTCGGTGACGCGGGCGTTGTTGAAGACGCGAGGGGTTGGTCCTGGCGGAGCAGCCAGCAGTTTCGTAGTGAAGGGGGCGTAGAGTGCAGAAG
>JANWXX010000419.1 GCA_025057345.1 Polyangiaceae bacterium
CCTCCTCGGGCCTCTGAAAGCCTACGCAACGTACGTACTAGCGCAGGGCTTGGTGCCTTCCGCTGGAGGTTCGCCAGCTCTTCCATGGCCAGCTCCCGTGAGGGGTCAAGCTCTACTGCACGCTCCAGAAGCTTTTCTGCTCGTTCATCTTCCTGAAGTGGATCTCGGAGCCATCGGCTAAGCTGGAGGAGCAACGCATAACGTGCAGAGGAAGAGACATTGGGACGATCTATCCGCTTCTCCAAGGCCGTAACGATGGCCTGCCACTGCATCTGAGTGTCCGCATTTTGCTCGACGATCGCTACGACTTCCGGTGCCAGTGTATCTGTCAAGGAGGTTGCTTGAAGGAGCGCCTCGGCTACGATTTCCGAAAGATTGAGGCGAGTTCCGACACGGAGCACCGAGGAGAGTGCCCCAGGAAACTTGGGATCTTCTATGGCAACGCTCTGATAGGCGTCGAGTGCCTTGTCCAAGTCGCCTAGGCGTTCTTCGAGAATGTTCCCTAGGCGAATCCGTAGTTCGTGGGTACGGCGTGGGGGGCCACCCAGGGGGACCAGCATAGCGGCCGCGGCGAGACCATGGGCTAGAGCAGATGCTGTCTCCCGCCATAGCCCGGTCTGTTCCGCCAGTCGCAACAGATTGCGCTCGATGGTCACCGAGTGCGGGTTCATCTCGATAGCGCGTCCCAAGGCTTGATGTGCCCCTGGAAGGTCGCCAGCACGGTGTTCGAGATCCTCAGCAGCTTCCACGAGGATCTCGGCCCGAGTGAGTTCATCTTCTGTAGCCTGGAGGCGGAATTCGAGCAAACTTAGGCGCTCTCGCCAATCATCGGAGCGCTCGCAGGATTCGACCAGCCCTTGGAGGGCCGCTGCCATCAGCGAAGGGTAGTCCAGGAGACCCCTTAGTCCTCGCCGTGCTCGTCCACTGGAGGCGTGATCTGTGAGAGCGGTGAGGAACTTGTCTAGGGCTGCTTCTGGCTTGCCGCGTACAACCAGAAGCTCCCCCAGGCGTGCCTTGATCTCGGCGCGTCGTTCCCCCAAAATCGCCTGTTGCTCCGCCTCTTGGAGGAGGCGCTCCAGCTCCTCAAGCTTCCCTGCTTTCTCGTACAGCTCCGCAAGGGCGTCCACGGTGTCGTCCTCTCGGCCAAATTTCTCCTCAATGCCTCGCCATGCTTCGATGGCACGCTCCGTGTCGCCCACGGTCGCAGCAACTACCTTGGCGATTCGGACAAGATCCTTGCGCCGGGCCTCCTCGTCCGCGGTTCTGTCTGCTCGGTCCTGCAGTGCCTGCACTAGCTGCTCCCACCTCTGGAGCTGCTCAAGTGCATCAATTCTCCCGTGGATCGCCTCATCGTCCTCGGCGTTGATCTGAAGTCGGAGTTCCCAGGCGCGGAGCGCTCGTTCATGTTTGCCCTGAGATTGAGCGACTCGGGCGGTATCTCCCAGAAGAGCGTGGCGCCAGGCTTGGGGTGCAAGCTCCTCCTTGCTAGGGCCCAACTCCAAGAGCCGCTCCAGTACGGGGAGCAGCTCCGCTGTCTGCTCTGGGCTCAGCAGATGGTCGCGCCAGAGTCGCTCCCCTACGCGCCGAGCCTGTTCAAGGGAAGCCTTTTCAGACCAGAAGACTTGGAGATAGAGGCGTGCGGCCCCGGATCGATCCTTGATCTGACCGAGGAGGAGATCGGCGGCCTCCTCCCGGAAGGACAGGGCTTGAGGTTGCTCGCCCAACGCATCGGCAGCTCTTGCAAGCGCCGAGGCCACCGGGCCAAAGACCTCGGTACGTTCGCCCAGCTTTCGAAGGGCTGCAACAGCAGCTTCCTCTTCAGGTATCAGAGGGACGAGCTGGGCTAGGTGATCGAGGGTGCGACGGGCCTCCCCGTGCTGCTCCAAGAGAGCCGCTGCGCGGCGGTGAAGTCGGATTCGTTCGCTATCCGTGGAAGCGACGGCCAGGGCCCCTTCGATGATACGCAATTCGTCAGTTTCCTTTCCGGTCCTTGCAAAGAATGCCTCCAGGAGCCTGTAGGCCTTGCTCCTCACTGCATCGGGATAACTCTCCCACCCGGCGATCTTCTCCAACGTGGTGACGACTGTTGCTTCCTCGTAGCGCTCTTGCAACAGGGGCTCCAGAGTACGGACCCCTTCCTCGGGGGCATTAACTCGCTCAACCCAACCAAGTGCAGCTCGGAGCTGCAGTGCTCGTGCGGATTCACCGTCCAGTACGGTGGCGCGCAGCTCCCAGAGACGCACCAGATCTCGGTGGTTCCCTCTCGCTTCCAGAAGTCGCTCCAGCGAGGAAGCTAGAACACTATCCGAGGGGCGAAGTCGGAGAAGCTGCCAGAGGTAATCGATGGCTCGGTCTGGCTGTCCTGCGAAGTCCTTGGCGATGTGAGCAGCCTCGTCGAGGAGCTCCCTGCGGCGTAGCAGGTCATTGGTCGTTAGGAGAGCTTGGTCGTAGAGCGCAAGGAGTTCATCCCACCGTTCTCCCATGGTGAGGGTCATGGTTAGACGCTCGAAGGCCCACTCGAAGTGGATATCGATCTGCAGGAGAAGACGCAGCAACTTCTCAAGGGAGGCGGGTTCACCAGACCACTCATTATGGAAACGCACGGCACGAGGTCCCAGCACCTCAGCGAGACTCCGGTCCCGGGAAGAGGCTAGGAGGCGTCCGTAGAGGGATTCCACTACGTCAGGACGCTGCGTTGCCTCTACAAGAGCTTCCAGTTCATCCCAGCGAGTTTCATCACCGGGGGCCTCCATAACTGCTGCAAGGGCTGCTGCCATGACGTCCGGCGGTGGGCTGGAGAGAGACCATGGGTCGAGGGAATCTTGTTCGGAAGGATCGCGAGCAAGGTCATTCATGGAGCCTCACGGGGCCATACGGGCCGCTTGCAACTGGCAGCATACAGGCGATCCTGGCGGGAGGATCCTTTTCTGCATCGATACAGGAAGTTCGGGAGAGCATCCTGACTACGGCCGCTGCTGCCGAGGCGGCCGACGCTCCTTCCTTGCTTGTGCGATGGCTCCAGGCCGCCATGGCCCTTGTCAGGTTGCTGGTCTTGCTCCTGGGTGGCTGCCTCTTTGTGGAGGTTGCTGCCGGTCTTGCCAGATCCTAGGGCATGAGCGAACATGTGGTAGGGTTGACCATCGTCGCCGTCGGAACTTCTTTGCCTGAACTGGTAACGAGCTTGATTGCTGCCTTTCGAGGTCACTCGGACATTGCTGTCGGCAGTGTCATGGGCTCGAACATCCTCAACATTCTCATTGTGTATTGGAGTTGCCGGTCTAGTACACCCAATTCCTGCCGATCTGGTTACCCTCCGAGTCGATCTGTTCGTCCTCCTTGCCATGACAACCTTCGGTGCCATTGCTTTCCGCATCGAACGTACCGTTCCCGAGCCGAGAGAGCCTCCCTTTTCTTTGCCTACCTGGCATACATGGGGCATTGCTCCGTTCCTCCCTAAGCTCTGTTTCCTCTCCTGATTGAAGTAGGATGGCCTCTATGCGCTCCTCTTCGCGAGGAACCCTCTCTTGCGCCATGCTGACTGCCGCAGGCGGGAACTTGGTTCGTGACACCAAGACGCCGAACCAGACCATCCCCCCTGCGCCTCCTTCGGCTTCCCTAGCTTCCTCTGTCTCAGCGACTGCAGGCTCTTCGCTTCCGGCTCCTCCGATTGCATCACGACTAGCGCTAGCTGGCATCCCTTTGCTAGGACGCCCAGACCTCACCGCTCAACCTGGGCCCCCCACGCGACGAAAGATCCCGTTTCTTGGGCTGACTGGGAGTGGAGGTGTTTCCTTTGGTGCCTACAAGGCAGGGTATCTCTACTACCTCACCGAGGTAGCCAAGCTCCCGGCAAATCATAGTCCCATCGACCTCAAGCTGGTGACTGGCGCCTCTGCTGGCAACATCCATGTGCTGTTCACTACTCCTCTCAAATTGGAGGTTGCATGACGGTTACTCTGGAGCAGCTTCACGTTCTACTGGCTGCCGGTGTGAAGCATGGTGCAAGCGATATCCACATCCGCGTCGGCGATCCTCCCTTTTATCGTGTCCGAGGTCAGCTAGCTCCCTTGAAATACGACAAGCTGACCCCTGCTCATACCCGAGCCATCTGCGAGCTAATCCTCCAGGATCCAGAGGTGAAGAAGAACATCGACCACATCCAGGAGTACGACACCAGTTACTCGCTGCCAGGAGTGGCTCGGTTCCGGGTCAATATCCATCGCCAAAGGGGTTCTCTATCCCTGATCCTGCGGATCATTCCCACCACCATCCCTACCATTGAGGAGCTAGGTCTGCCCCCCATTCTGCGGCAGATTGCCGAGTATGAGCGAGGGTTGATTCTGGTGACGGGCACCACCGGCGCAGGGAAGTCTTCTACGCTAGCTGCGATGATCCGTCACATTAACGAAACCCGTAGGGTTC
>JANWXX010000041.1 GCA_025057345.1 Polyangiaceae bacterium
GCCCGTACTGTGGCCGGCTACCTCAAAGGGCGCCGGGAGCCGCAGAAACCCGAGGCCAGTGGCGAGCGGCTCCGCCAGCAGAGCCAGCGTATCGTCGCCCACCTGGAAGAAAAGATCGCCGAGCTCTCCTCTGCTAATGCACGCCTGCTCGAGCTGGACCGAGCACGTACCACCTTCTATCGGAACATCTCCCACGAGCTGGCCACCCCGATGACCCCCATCGTCGGCTATGTACAGATGCTCCTCGACGGAGAGCTAGGCCCTATCACCCGCGCCCAGGAGAAAGCCCTGCGCAGCATGGAGGATTGTGTCCGAAGGCTCCGGGGAGTCATCGACAACCTCCTGGATGTCACCAGCCTGGAAACCGGCAAGATGCGGTTCCTGCTCCGGGACTACGACTTGGGTGATCTGCTGCGTCGGCTGCTGGACGACATGGCCCCCGCCGTGGAGGCTCGGGGACATACCTTGATCCGGGAGATCCCACCCGGGAAGATGCCCGCCCATGGGGACGCTGAGCGGCTCTCTCGCGCCATCGGTCAACTCCTCGACAACGCCATCAAGTTCACCCCAGGCCGGGGCCGTATCGGGGTCCGCGCCAGGGTCGTTCCCGGCGATCGGTACGAGATCGTTGTCGCCGACTCGGGCCCCGGCGTCCCCCCTGCAAGTGCCGAGCGGATCTTCGAGCCCTTCTACCAAATCGATGGCTCCCCTACCCGGCTCCATGGTGGCGTTGGTGTGGGCCTCGCCATCGCCCGACGCGTGCTCCAGGGGTTCCAGGGAGAGCTACGCCTCGAAGCCCCTGGGATCTCCATCGGCGGTACCACCTTCGAGGGCGCTGTGTTCACAGCGCTCCTGGCCCGACGTGCCTCTTTGTAGCTCCTGACCGTTGACGTTCGGTCAATCGACCCTCCCCGTTCTTGGTTGGCCGTATGCGATTCCCAGTGACGAGGCCGCGGTAGGCGGTATCCTTACGAGCATGAAGACCTACGCAGTGCTCCGGCGCAGGGCATGGAACAACAGTTCCGAGTTGGAAGAAGCCGCAGGACGCTCCACGAAGGTGGGTAACGAGCAGATGGCCGACCAAGTGAGGTGGATCCGCAGCTACGTCCTTGAAGAGGAGGGAGGCAAGGTGGGTACGGTTTGCATCTACCAGGCAACTGGCCCAGATGCCCTCCGACGGCATGCAGAAGCGGCAGTGCTCGCCTGCGATGAGATCATCCCCATCTCCGACACGGTTGTTGTGAGAGCTGATCCGTGATGGCACGGCGCATTGATGCCCGGGGCCGCTCCTGCCCCGTCCCCATCTTGATGGTCCAACGCACCATCAAAGAAATCGCTCCCGGTGAGGAGATCGAAATCACCGCAGACGACCGAGCTTTCCCCCAGGATATCCAAGCCTGGTGCCTCCACTCCAAGAACGCTCTGATTGAGGTGCAACACCTGGGGACCACAGCGGTTGCACGGATCCGTCGCGGGGGATGAGCGTGGAGGATGGCGGGCGCGAGTACTACGATCCTTGATCGACTCCAGGAGCTGCTGGCAGGCTACGGGGGCCGTCTGATGGCGCGAACCGCGATCGACAAGGCGCTCGTCTTGCTCAAGCTCTCCCCTGAACGCCTCAATCCGGAAACCCTAGAGCGCCTCATCGAAGAAACCATGAAGACGTACCGGGTCTTCTGCCCCCGGGAGCGGCAGGCACAACTTTGGATCGACCTCGCTAATTTTTACGAACGCGAGGTGTCTAGGCTGAACCCCCCGAGGCGACGAGGCGTTCTCCCTTGAAGCCTCGCCTACAGCCGCACTGCGTGCTTTCTCTGGGCGAGTACAGCGTTCCATGTCCCCTCCCGTCTACCTTGACCACAACGCTACAACCCCCCCTCACGAGGATGTCCTCGCCGCCATGCACCGCGCTTGGTCCACCGGCTGGGCTAACCCATCCAGTCTCCACCGGGCCGGTCGCCAGGCCCGCCGTCTCGTCGAGGAAGCCAGGGAAGCGGTGGCCGCCCTTGCCGGGCTCCACCCACGGGACGTGACCTTCACCTCCGGCGGCACCGAGGCCAACAATCTCGCCATCGAGCGCCCCTTCCGGCTTGGCGACCGGGGGCTGCTCCTCACCAGCCGCCTGGAGCACCCGAGCTTGCTCGCCTGCGCTGAGGATCTAGAGCGCCGCGGTGTTCGGGTCCATTGGATCGAGCCTCTCCCCGGCGGCCACCTCCCCTTGGATGCCTTCGCCAGCGTCCTTGCCCGTCGAGAGCCAGGGGAGCCTACTCTCCTGGCCACCCATGCGGTCCACCACGAAACTGGTGCTATCCAACCAATCCCTGAGCTTGCTGCCCTGGCCGAGAGCCATGGAGCTCAGCTCCACGTCGACGCTGTACAGGCCGCAGGTCGCATCGATCCTGCCCTCTGGCGCGGCGCCCATTCTGTCGCCCTCGCTGCCCACAAGCTCCGCGGCCCCAAGGGCATCGGCGCCTTGGTCACCCGGCCAGGCCTCCCGCTCCACCCCCTGCTCCGCGGTGGGAGCCAGGAGCGCGGCTTCCGCCCAGGCACCCTCGACCCAATCGCTGCTGCCGGCTTTGCCGTCGCTGCACACCGCGCCCTCCACGGCGGCCCGGAGCGCTATGCTACCCTGCGGCCCCTTCGCGATGCTCTTGAACAGAAGGCCGTCGCAGAGGCAGCCCGCCTTGGCATCCAGATCGACCTGACCGGCAGGGAACCTCGTGCTCCCCATGTGGCGCACCTGTTGGTCGCAGGCTGGCGCGGCGATGAACTCGTGGCTGCACTGGACTTGGAAGGTATCTGTGTCTCTAGCGGCAGCGCTTGCTCCGCAGGCACCGCTGAGCCCTCTCCAGCCATCGCTGCTCTTGTCGGCATAGAGCGGGCGCGCTCGGCGCTTCGGGTTTCCCTGGGCGAAACCTCAACGATGGACGACGTAGCGGCCTTCCTCAAGGCACTCCAACGCGTGCTAGGGCGAGCTCGGTAAGCGTCGAGGCGTGAGGGCCTGCTGGAGCCGGGGGAAGCCGGAAACCTCGGCAGGGCTGGGGACGCGAACCCCCTGCATGGCAACGGCCTCGGGGCTTGCGCCAGGGGTGGGGCCACCGCCAAGCCCACCCAGGGGGAAGCCGCCACCATCCCCCACAATGCCACCACCACACTTGTCGCCGCAGGTCTGGGTGATGCACTGAAAGGCGTTGACCGCCTTGAATACGGCAGTGGGATCTCCGTTGAAGCAGCTCAGCAAACAAGCAAAGTCAAGCCCACCGCCGCCACCAAGGCCCCCCAACCCCCCGGGGCCTCCCGAGCCGCCTCCAGGGCCGCCTCCGAGGGCGCTGCTGGCCAAGCAGTCAGTAATGGCGCACTGGATACCGTCTATGCAATCTGGGTCGTTGTAGCAGGCGTTGATCGCGTCGCCACACTGCTCTTGGAGGCAGCCCACGCACTCGCCGATGGGCCCGGAGTCAGGGAGGGGGAAGGGTAGGGCGTCGAAAAAATCGGCGCCTGCATCCTCGGGCGTGCCCCCAGCACCACCCCCACCCCCGGAGCCACCCGGACCACTGTTGCCTCCTTCGCCTCCCTGGCCTCCGGGACAGCCCTGGCAGGGCTCGAATCCCTTACCGTCCTTGGCGCAGACCTGCACCCCCTTCAACGGCGTCCCCGGGCAAGCACACTCCACCTGCTGTCCGGGGATGCACACCACGGAAGGGGTACCTGCGGAGCCTGCGCCTCCTCCAGCCCCAACGCCGGCTCCCCCCGCCCTTCCAGAGGCGCCGGCCCCACCGGCAGCCGATTCCAGAAACAGAAGATCGCTGCGGCCTCCACCGCAAGCAAAGATGAGGAACGGAACCGCGGCAGCGGACATACCAAGCCACAGGTGACGAAGGTTCATGGGGAGGACCTCAAGAGCGTGACGCACCCTAGCAGAACCACAACACACCCGCTTACCCCGATCGTCCAGACACGCTAGAGTACAGACCTATTTTGCAGAAACACGGCGAGAAAATTCCAGTAACAAAGCCTCCTCTCGTGCTGGTGATCGGGGCCGGCGGTGTGGGAACACCGGTGGCGCTGGCGTTGGCACTCTCAGGGAGCTGTCGACTGCGTATCGTCGACGACGACGAGGTAGAGTTGAGCAACCTGCACCGGCAGATCCTTTTCCAAGACAGCGATGTGGGGCGAAGCAAGCTAGAGGCACTGACCAGGGCCCTGCGGAGCCATGCCCCCCAAGTCGAGGTGGAGGCCATCGATGGTCGTTTCCTCCCCGAAACGGCAGGAGAGATCCTCCGGGGGG
Organism: Polyangiaceae bacterium; assembly: GCA_025057345.1. GTDB lineage: Bacteria > Myxococcota_A > Polyangia > Polyangiales > Polyangiaceae > JANWXX01. Next base: position 4,289 of record JANWXX010000041.1, read on the forward strand.
TCGCGGTGGTCGTGGACGGAAGCGACAACTTCGCCACACGGTTCCTAACAGCAGACGCCTGCGCCCTGGCGGAAGTGCCGGTGGTGCACGGGGCAGCGCTCCGGTGGCAGGCAACCTGCTTCGTGACGGGAGCCGGTGGGAGGCGCCCCTGTTACCGCTGCCTGTTCGAGGATCTTCCAGAGGAACCTGCACCCGACTGCGGAACCGCAGGAGTACTGGGGCCGGTATGCGGAGTGTCCGGCGGAGTAGCAGCCGACGCAGCCCTGCGGTGGCTGGCAGGGGATACCCGCATAGCTGGGACCGTAGCTTCGTTTGACGGGCATAGCGGGCGCCTGCGTCGGACGAGAGTGCAGCCTCGGGCAAACTGCTCACTCTGTGGTGAAGGGGCGACCATCCGGGAGCTGGACCGAAGGCGCTACGGAGGAGGACGTTGTGACGCCTAAAGCGAAGGAACTCATAGGTGACCATCCAACTCTGGCTGTCACGATCGATCGGCGTCGGTATGCGAGGCACCTGACCTTGCCAGGGGTAGGTGAGCAGGGACAGCGGCGGCTACATGCGGCTTCCGTGGAGATACAAGGGAGCGGTCTGCGGGGCTGGGTGGCCCGACGCTACTTGGAGGCAGCAGGCGTGGGAGAGGTACGGCAAGGAGCGAGGGGGAGCGAAGGCCCCCGATGGCTCCTGGAGGAGCTGGTCGAAGGGCCTAGCCGAGAGGTGACGGCTGGAGCGCTGGAGGCACTCGAGCAGCTACGAGAAGCCCTGAAAGCAACATGATTTCCTTCCGAAACGTGAAAAAATCATTCGGCTCCAAGACGGTGCTCAAGGGGGTTTCCTTCGACGTGCACGACGGAGAAGTCTTCTTCATCATCGGCGGGTCGGGGGTGGGCAAGAGCGTGCTCATCAAGCACCTGATCGGGCTGCTCTACCCGGATGACGGAGAGATCTTCCTAGATGGGGAGGAGGTAAGCCGATTGGACGAGCAGCAGATGTATAAGGTGCGGATGAAGTGCGCGATGGTCTTCCAGAATTCAACGCTCTTCGACAGCATGAGCTGCGCTGAGAATGTGATGCTCCCGTTGAAGAAGCACAAGAAGATGAAAGACCGGGAGGCCCGAAGGGAGGCCATACGGCGGCTGGAGCAGGTACACATGGCAGAGTTTGCCGATCGCTTCCCCGCAGAGTTGGGAGACGGGATGCGCAAGCGGGTGGCCATCGCCCGAGCTCTCACGCTCGATCCAAGCTACGTGCTCTTTGACGAGCCGACAACAAGCCTGGACCCGGTGAGCGCACGACGGGTGGACAAACTGATCCGCGAGCTGAGCGACCAGATCGGGGTAACGAGCATCGTCGTATCCCACGATCTGGCGAGCATCTTCTCCATCGCCGATCGGATCGTGATGCTCTACAAGGGCGAGGTGAAACTGCTAGGGACTCGGGGGGATTTCCAGCGGTCGACGGACCCGGTGGTGCAGCAATTCATCACCGGAAGGGCCGACGGCCCCATTGAGCTCTGACCAGGCAGGGTGGGCAGATGGCGGTTGACACGGGGGAGCGGCGCGCGTTCATTCAACGTGGCGCGCATGGCAAATCCGAAGTCGATCGAGGTCAAGGTCGGAATGCTTATCTTGGTGGCGGTCACTATCTTGGCCGCCTTCGTGCTGATCATGGGGGGGCTGAACTTCCAGCCGACATACTCTATCTTCGTCGATTTCGATAACCCAGGCGGCATCCAGACCGGCGCACCGCTGAAGATTGCCGGGGTCCGCATCGGGAACGTGTCCGAGATCCAGTTCCGCGGTGTGGTCATCAATCCTGCAACCCAACGCCGCGATCCGCTGGTGCGGCTCCGTGTATCGGTCGAAAAGCGCTACCGGGAGGCCATCCGGGAGAACGCATCGTTTTACGTGACGACCCAGGGCGTCCTGGGGGAGCAATTCCTCGCTGTGGACCCGGGGAGCCAGGATCGACCGGCGCTTAGCGAGGGGGCGGTGGTCCGGGGCCTCGACCCTCCTCGCCTCGATATGCTCCTGGCGGAGGGGTACGAGCTGCTCCACACCACCATCCAGGCTATGCGCGAGAACCGCAAGGACATCAGCGAGGCCTTCGACGGCCTCCGGGATACCCTCAAGGGGACGGGCCATTTCTTCAACACCAACCGGGACCGCCTCGACCGCATCGCCGCCAACGTCGAGAAGATCACGGTGGACACGGACGAGCTCATCCGCGCAGGCAAAGGGAAATACGTCGATAACCCACAGATCGACCGGATCATCAGCAACGTGGAGCGCACCACCGCGGTCATCCACCGGGATGCAGACGCACTCCTTAGGGATACCCGAGAAACCATGGCCAACGTCAAGCGGCTATCCGCCACCCTCGGGAGCGAGGAAGAAACCGCACGACTCAAGAAAACTCTGGCCGATGTCTCCGAGATAGCCGCCAAAGCCAAACTCGCTACCGCCGATGCTCAGTCGGTCATCGCCCATATCAAGAAAGGCGATGGAAGCGTGGGGAATCTAGTGATGAGCGAGCAACTTTACGACGATCTCCAGGAGCTAGTGCGTGACTTGAAACACAACCCCTGGAAGTTCTTTTGGAAGGAGTGAGCTAGCCAAGAACAACGAGCACATCTCCCTCATTCACCGGCTGCCCCTCCGCAATCTTAATCTCCACAACCTTGCCCGCCTCGGGGGCCTCCACCGGCATCTCCATCTTCATCGACTCAAGGATGACGAGGGTCTGCCCCTCGGAAACCTCTTCCCCGACCTTAACCTCGATCTTCCAGACCGTACCTGTAATGTGCGCGCTAACTTGGGTCGCCATGGCAGGTCGGACCTTAGCGCAGCCTCGCATACCCCAGGAAGCCCCCATGCATAGGACGGACAAAGTTTCTTGAGCGCAGAAGACACAGTTGGCGCTATACTCCCCCAGAACGGGCAAGCCACCCCCCAGAGGAGCCCTCCCGAATGTCCTCAGAGAAGCAAGAATCGTCGGTCCTTTTCTCGCTCAAAGAGCTGATGAGCTTGGAGGAAGATCGCCTCCGCCAAGAAGAGCAAGAGCGCCAGCGGGCACGTGAGGAAGAAGAGCGCCGTCGCCGTGAAGAAGAAGAAGCGAGACTCCGCGCTGAGCAGGAACGTATTCGAGCTGAGGAGGAGCGCCGCCGTCAGGAAGAGCAGCGCAAGCGCGAGGAAGAAGCACGCCTAGAAGCTATCCGCCAGGCAGAGATCGAGAAAAAGCGCATCGAGGCCGAGCGTGCCGCCCAGCTTGAAGCCATGGCCAAGCAGCAAGAGCATGCCCGGCAACTCGCCCTTATCCAGCAAGATCAAGCCAAGAAGAAGCTGCGAAACACCCTTATCGGCGTCGGCGCCGGCTCCTTCCTCCTCATTGCCGGCGGCCTCGGCCTTTACTTCGGCAAGATCAAACCTGAGGCAGAGGCCAAAGCCCTCGCGGCGGAAAACGAGCGCCGTAAGGCCGAAGAAGAAAAGGAAGCCGCCAAGAAAGAAGCTGCCGCTAGGGAGGCCAAAATCAACGAACTCATGGAAGCTCTCAAGGGCGCCAAAGACGAGAAGACTCGTCTTGAGCTCGAACAAAAGCTCCGGGAAGCCCAAGAGGCCGCCAAAAAGCCCGGCGTCGGCGGTCATGCCCGCCCCGGCGCCGGCGGCCCCGCAGCAGGCCCCAAGCCCGCCGGTGGCGGCTCCAAGTGTGCTCCAGGCGACCCCCTCTGCGGGCTCTGATCCCGCTACGATGACCCACGGCGACGTCCTCGCCCCTTACCCCCTCCCGCGCCCTGCCCACCGCCTCGTTCTCGCCCTCGACTTCCCCTCCTGGAACGAGGCGCTCCCCCTCGCCGAGCGCCTTGCTCCCGAGGTGGGTTGCCTCAAGATCGGCCTGGAACTCTTCCTCCGCGAAGGCCCCACCGTGGTCCGCGAGGCGTCCAGGTTGGCTCCGGTCTTCCTCGATCTCAAGCTCCACGACATCCCCCGGACGATCGACCACGCCACCGCCTCCGCCCTTGCCAGCGGCGCTCGCCTCCTCTCCCTCCACGCTGCCGCTGGCCACACCGCCCTCCAGCGCGCTGCCCGTCGCACCGAAGGAACTTCCCTCATCCCAGTCGCCGTGACTGTCCTCACCTCCCTCAGCGCCGACGACCTCCGGCAGCTCGGCGTAGACAACGACCTGGACACGCAGGTTCTGTGCCTCGCCCGCCTTGCTTGGGAGGCTGGCATCCGGGCCTTTGTCACCAGCCCCCGGGAGGTCGGCCTGCTCCGTCGGGCATTCCCCGGTGCGCTGCTCATCACCCCGGGGATCCGCGCGCAGGCGGGCGGTGACGACCAGCAGCGTACTGCCTGCGCTCGCGACGCCATCGCCGCCGGCTCCGACCTGCTGGTCGTGGGCCGACCACTGCGGCATGCTGCCGACCCGGTGCAGACAGCAAGCGTGCTGGCCGAGGAGATCCGCAAGGGCCTGGAGCAGAGGCAATCTAGGTGAGCCGGCTGGTCCTGGGCATCAACTGCGTCCGTGAGGCACTGCGGGCCCACGGAGCGCAGGTTCAGAGGGTGCTGCTAGAGCAGGGTGACTCGCCAGCCCTGGCAGGGCTGGAGCGGATGGCTACCTCGTTGCGGGTTCCTGTGGAGCGCGTGCCTCGGGGAAGGCTAGAGCGGATGGCTCGGGGGGTGCTTCACCAAGGGGCCGCTGCGCAAGCTCCCGAACTGAGGTTGCTTCCCTTGGATACTCTCACCAAGCATCCGCTGGTACTGGCCCTTGATGAGCTACAAGACCCTCACAACTTTGGCGCCGTAGTCCGTTCTGCGGTAGCCATCGCTGATGCTCCCGTGCTCTGGCCCGAGCATGCCTCGGCCCCCTTGTCACCCGCGATGTTCCGTGCATCCGCAGGCGCTATCGAGCACGCCAAGCTGGTGCGCGTGAAATCGCTGCGAAGCACGCTGAGACAACTGGCAGTACAGGGATTCCAAGTGCTGGGCCTCGACGGTCAGGCGGAACGAGCCCTCCACGACTTTGATCTGACCCTGCCCACCGTGCTGGTGCTAGGTTCCGAAGGGTCGGGGCTGCGGCGGGGGATCAAGGGGACGACAACGGCGATGGCGAGGCTACCCATGACGGGGCGCTTCGATAGTCTGAACGTGTCGACAGCAGCAGCGATCGCCCTCTATGAGTGGCGGCGACAGACACCTCCCCTTCCCCATGATCCTTCTCCCTGATTCTCCCTGAGGAGAGATGCTCCAGCCGACCCCACGGCCTTCAAGATCGCGACCAGCTCATTGCTCACCTTGACCTCCTCCTGCTCCGCCGCGAGGGCTCCGATGACGACTCCAGCGCAGCCGTCTTGCCCCACCTCTGGCATCAAATCCGTCGCCTGGCCATCCTGGTCCTGTGTGGAAGGGATCTGACCCCTCTCCGAGCCCCCTTGGCAGCAGCGCACAGGGGGACAGACCCCTCGGTACGTCGCTCCCACAACCACGCCTAGGGGGACAATGTCCCTGGATCCTGCCCACCCGGGGACGAGGGAGGGAGGGAACCCCTTGGTTCTTCGCTCCGGCAACGACGCAGGGGGGGTAGATCCCCCCGGTAAGGTTCGCGTATACCCAACGAGGGGGGGGTAACCCCCCGCTAAGACACGAGGAAGCGCGCGCCATGGGGACCCAAAAAAAACGCCAACCTAGGGGAACGACTTCGGCACCAAGGAAGGGAGGGAAGACCGACAAGATCCCACCTGTCCAGCCACCAGGTACCGTAGAAACCAGGCCGACAGGTACCGAGGAGGCGCTAGGCAACGAGGCGGCGTACCTGGCATTCTTGCCAGCGGCAAGGAAGCTCCCGGCAGGAGAGGTCCGGACGCTCAATGGAGATCCCATGCTGGCCAAGACCAATGTCCAGCGAGGCGTCAGCGCAGTGTTGGATCGGAGCAAGGAGCTGGAGACTCGCTTCTCGCCGGAGGAGATCGAACGGGTCCGCTCTCTGCCGGATCTAGCTCTCGCGGTTACCTTTGCAGCGGCCCAGGTTGGGACCATTGAGCGAGGCTCCGACGGTAGCTTCGGGGAGAAGATGGCAAGGGCCCGGCACCTGCGGAGAGTGCTACTCAAGAGCGCTGAGGCCTGTGCGGAGAGCGGTGATCTCCCGGCCAAGGAAGTCCAAGCTATCAGCGTAGGGCGAGGACAAATCGACACCGCGCAAGACTGCGTGCAGCTTGCCGCCCTCTATCGCAAGTACAAGGGACAGCTTGCAGGCAAGACCCCCGTCACCCTGGAGATGGTGATGGAGGCTGCAGCCCTAGGGAGCGAGCTGGTGGGGCTGCTCCAGACAAGCTCCACCCGAAAGAAGGCCCGGGCGAATCCATCTTTGGAGGAGGCCCTCGACCTCCGCGACCGTCTGTGGACCTTGCTGGAAGATGGCTACGAGTGGGCCTGGAAGATGGGCGCCTTGCTCTGGGGAAGGCGCGTCGAGCAGTACGTGCCACCGATGCTTTCCCGCACGCCCAAGCCCTCCCTCAAGCTCGTCTCTCCCACGGGAGGCTGATGTCCACGAGACGCTCGGCGAGGCCGGAGAAGCGCTCGATGGGCTGGCGGACACCGACCTCGAGAAGCACTCGTTGACCGACGATGACGACGGAGGTCTTGCTGCGCGTGACGGCCGTGTAGAGAACCTCCCTAGTGAGGAGGGGCATGTTGGCACCAGGGAGGACAAGAGCCACATGGTCAAACTCGGACCCCTGAGCCTTGTGGACCGTCATGGCAAAGGCGAGCTGGAGCTGGGAACGGAGGGAATCCAGGCGGAACACCCCGAAATGCCCCGCGCTGCGGCGGAAGACGGCGGCCAGACGGGTTCCCTCATCATCGGAAACCTGCAGCACAATGCCCTGATCCCCGTTGAATAGCTCCCGCTCGTAATCGTTGTGGAGCATCATCACGGGGGCTCCCGGGCAGAGGTCGCCGACGACAAGCCCTAGAGCCCGCCCTAGCCCTGCATGGAGGTGAGCATTGATGGCGTCAGCACCTGTTCCCTCCACCTCGGCGCGGGTCACACAGAGAATCTTGGCTCGCTCGTAGTGGTCGAAGAGCTCCTCGACTTGAGGCCGCGATGCCTCCTGGATGCGCCCTTCCTGGAGTGGGACCGGGCGCTTTACCCGGGAAGCGAAATCTTGGAGAGATAGCACATGCCGCTGCAGCCAGAGATCCAGAAAGGCACCGAGCTGCCCCGGAGCATCCAGCAGATCGACGCCTCGGAAGGAGACTTCCTCGGGGGCATGGCAGAGGCGAATGAAGTCGCCATCCTCCCCCTCGCCTTCCTCTTGAAAGAGAGCGTCAGCATGGCCTGCATTGATACGACCGGCCACTAGCAGAATACGACGTCCTTCGGGGCGACTGGCATCCATGCGATAGCTGCGGGAGAGGCGAACGGCAGCCTTCCAGCGAGGATCCTTAGCCACCACCGGGGGAGGAAGTGCTTCGTGGAATTCGGGCTGGAGCAGAGCGCGCCAAGGGGAGGCCCCGGAACCGGAGCCAGGAGGTACGAGGCTCCGGAACACGGCGCCAGCCTCCACTGAAGGGAGCTGCTCTGCATCCCCGAGGAGCACCAGCCGAGCCTCCTCCCGCACCGCATGGACCAGACGGTCCATGAGATGGAGGTCAATCATGGAGCATTCGTCCACGATGATCACCTCCTCCGGAAGACGGTGAAGCGCGTGGTAGCGGAAGCGATCCGTTGCCGGGGAGTAGCCCAGCAACCGGTGGAGGGTGCGGGGTTCCGGCACCGATGCGACCTGGCGATCCTCCGGGCTGGGGCGATCGAGGGCAGCGAGGCTAGCGGCGATGGAAACCTTCATCCGGTAGGCAGCCTTGCCCGTGGGAGCTGCCAGGGCCACCAAGCTCATGGGCAGCCCCAAGCGAGCCAGAACTCGGAGGATCGCCACCACAATGGAAGTCTTGCCAGTGCCGGGCCCCCCCGTGATGACCGTAAGGTGGGAGCATACCGCAGTAAGGACCGCATACTGCTGCTCGGCGGAGAGGCGCCCCCCAGCCACCTCCTCCAGCGCTCGCTGGGCAAGCGCAAGGTCAATGGGGAGTGAAGGGGCCATAAGTCGCTGGTTGAGCGCCCTCCCCAGCCGGACCTCAAAGTGGAGTATGCGCTGATGGTAGAGGTAGTCCCCGTCCAGGATCAGGGGGCGGTAGTCCCCAGGTCGCCCGAGCACCGGCTCCAGCCTGGGGTCCGCAAGCAGCTCGGGAACACGGGGAAATGCCTCCAAGCCACCGAGTTTCTCCAGGAGCCGGGCCAGGTATCCGACCCCCGTCCCTCGCACCGGAAGCCGGGTGCTCCCCTGGTGAAGGTTGACAACGGAGGCGAGCACCAGAAAGAAGAGTGCTCGCTCCTCCAGAGGGGGAAGACCAGAGACGCAGCGAACGATCTCCCAGGCCAGATAGGCAGCTTCCTCTCCCAAGTTGAACTCCCGCAGCCCCGCTGCGGAAGCCAGGGTGTAGTGAGGTTCGGCGCCAAGGCTGACCAAGAGCCGCTCGCGGGCCGTACCGAGAGGGGTGAGAGCAGTTCGCTTCATTGTCGGTGCCCGGGGAGCCTAGCCCGGAGGTTCCTCATTCAGAACTGGAAGTAGATGAAGGGAACCACCGCGCTGCTGGTGGCCTCCCGAAGCACGTAGGCCGCGATCAGAAGACAGAGAGCTTGGGCAGGAGCGGGTAGGTCGACGAAGCGGGCCTTGATCCAGTCGTAGAGATTGTGGGGGAGCAGATGAGTGACGAAGCCAAGGGCCATGATCCCGAGGAGCTTCGGCGGCAGGTTGGGATGGAAGGTGGTCAAGGTCCCGATTTGCTTGAGCACTGCGAGAGCCTTGCCAAAGGTTGGGGCCCGGAAGAACACCCAGGCGAAGCAGACGAAGTGGAAGGTCACAAGCCCCCAGGCGATCCGCTTCCCGAGAGGCTCATCAGCCCCTGTCTTGACCCCCCGAGCTCGCTGCCACGCCCTACCCACCGCCTGGGCTGCACCGTGGAGGAACCCCCAGAAGACGAAAGTCCAGGAGGCTCCGTGCCACAAGCCCCCAAGGAGCATGGTGATCATCATGTTCCGGTAGGTATGCCAGGGTTTGCCTCGGTTCCCTCCCAGGGGGATGTAGAGATAATCTCGGAGCCAGGTAGAGAGAGAGATGTGCCACCTCTGCCAAAATTCCTGCAGGTTGGTTGCTTGGTAGGGGCTACGGAAGTTTTCGTTGATGCGGATACCCAATAGCAATGCACTACCGATGGCTACGTCGGTGTACCCGCTAAAGTCGCAATAGATCTGCAAGGCATAACCGTAGATGCCGGCGAGGGTTTCCAGGGCCGAGAAGCTAGTGGTCCGGTCGAATACTCGGTCCACCAGGTTGATTGCCAAATAATCCCCGATCACCACTTTCTTGAGGAGCCCGACGGCTACCAGGAACAACCCCTCGCTACCCTCCCGCGGGTCTAGGCGTGGTTCTTTATCGAACTGGGGCAGGAGTTGTCCTAGCCGCACGATGGGCCCTGCCACTAGATGGGGGAAGAAGGCTACGAAGAGCAGATACCTGAGGTAGCTCCGGCATACCGGGAGATCGCGCCGGTAGACATCGATGACGTAGCTCATCGACTCGAAGGTGAAGAAGGAGATCCCCACCGGCAGGGCGAAGTCAAGCTTCCAGCCCCGGAGATCCGGCCCTGCCCCCCCCCGAACGAAACGGAGGAGGCTCTCCGTCGTCTCTAGGGTGAAGTTCCAGTACTTGAAGAACCCCAACATCCCCAGATTGACCACCACCGTCAGCACTAGCCACCGCCGTCGCCTGATCGGGTCATCGAGGCCGTCGATTTTCAGCGCCAGCAAGAAATCGAGGGTCGACGAGGCGAAGATCAGCGGGAGGTACTGCCACTTCCAGCCGGCATAGAACACGTAGCTTGCCACCAGCAGCAGCACCAACCTTGCCACGCGGAACCGGGAGAGAAGCCAGCTTGCCAAAAACACCACCGCGAAGAAGCGGGCGTAGGCCAGGGTGTTGAACAGCACCGTTGCCGGGTACTTCGTTTCTCGCTAGGTCGCTACACGCTCATGCCTCTTTCACGGCTGCCTTTCGCTGCCATCGTCGCTATCGCTACCGCGCTAGCCACCGGCCACGGGCTCGCCCAAAAACCTGTCCATCCCCCGGTGCGCTCCCAGACTCCGACCTTGAAGGCCCCTCCCAGCAAGGAGAAGGACAAGGGGAAAAAGAAGGGCAAAAAGCGCAAGCGTGGGAGCATCGCGCTTAACGAACCCACCCGGCGGACGCCGTCGCTCTCCATCCTTCCCCGAAAGATTGCCTGCCCTGAGGAGATGGTAGCAGTTGCTGGGCGCTTTTGTATTGATCGCTACGAGGCTACCCTCGTTGAGTTGGAAACCCATCAACCCCTCTCTCCCCACTACCCACCGACCCACAAGCTTACCCTCTGGTCCTGGGAGAAATGGCAGGCCGCTCGGGAGGAGGCGGAGGAAGACTCCCTAGCTCGTACCATGCCCCTCCCTCCCTTTCCCGATTTTCAGCGGCAGCCCTTCCAGATCAAGGCAATGTCCTGGCCCGGGAACCTGCCCAGCGGATACGTTTCCGGCGAGCTGGCCCAGGTGGCCTGCAGGAATGCAGGCAAGCGTCTTTGCAAGGAGAACGAGTGGGTCACAGCCTGCCGGGGAGCAAAGCAGACGGACTTTCCCTACGGACCTCGCTACCGCCAGGATGCCTGCAACGTCTTCCGAGAGGACCACCCAGCACACATCCTCCACGGCAACTTCTCTGCCAACCATTCGGACCCCCGCCTCAATCTGATCGAGCTGGACGGCAAGCCCTTGCTCCGTGCTACCGGGGATACTCCCTCCTGCGCCAGCCGCTGGGGTGACGACGAGATCTACGACATGGTGGGCAACCTAGACGAGTGGATCGACGACCCGAATGGAACCTTTGCAGGCGGCTTCTACGCCCGAGCCACGCGCACTGGCTGTGACGCCCGCATTCGCACCCACCCATTCACCTACTTCGACTACTCCACGGGCGTCCGCTGCTGTAAAGACCCAGACCCTCCGCCTTGATCCAAAAGCTCGCGCCAGGATGTGGAGGAAGACCCTCACCTGGGCAGGCAGGGGTCTGGCGGGCGCTGGGGGTAATCAGGCCCACCTCCGGGGAAAAACCCAGGCAGACCAGAATGGTCAGTAGCGTCGCCGTCGGAGCCGGGAGGCTGCGTATCCCACCCCGAGGAGCCCGAGCGCTGCTGTGGCTTCAGGGCCGACCGGGGTGGACGACGCCGTACAGCTCAGCCCTGCCTCGCCGGAAGCCTCCGCCCTACAGGTGTTCCCCTCGCAACTCGCCGACGAGCTCCCGGTGGCGTAACCGTGGGATCGAAACCACTCTTTGACCGCGTTCAGATCCCCGTAGCTTACCACCTGACCGTTGCATACCAACGCCCCGCCAGACGACTGGCACTGGCCCTCGCAGTTGGCTTGGAAATCCGTCTGGCACTGGACCTTCAGCGGACTCTTGCACCTCAGGTACCCGTCACAAGTTGCACGGGCCTGAGCCTGGGCATCGCACCCGCCCTCACAGGCGGCCTTGCAAGTCCCCTTGCAGTCTGCGGTCCCCTTCGTTCCCTGACACTTGGCCTCGCAGCTCGCAGAACCTTGCCCTTTGCAGGTCCCCTGGAGCTCACTCTTGCAAGAACTTTCGCAGCTTGCCTTGTTTGCCTCGCCAGCACACCGCCCCTGGCAGTTGGAGTCAATCTTCGCCATACAGTCTGCCTCGAGTTTGGCCTGGCACTCGCTGGCACAAGAGAACTTCGGAGGATTCGCCTGGCACTCGGCCTCACAACTCGCCGAGCACCCCTGGATATCGCAAGAAGCCGCTGCCTGGACTTCTGCTGAGCACTCTGTTGGTATCCTCGCGGAACACTCCGGTGGGTCTACGTCGCACTGGAAGTAGGAAGCTGTGGGGTTGCACACCGCAGAGCAGGAGACGCTCGCCTTCCACTCGCACTCCGCGCTCAGCGTCGCGCTCGTTTCTTGCGCCATCGCCCCTACTGGAGCCATCACCATAAGACCCAACAAGGCTACAAGCACCTTCTTCATCGTTGACATCCCTTCTGTGCTAGATACGCACATCACGTTCTTTTCCCCCCGAAGTGGCCCGATTTTCTGCCTGGTGCCCCCTGACACCGATGTCCGGCTCTTACCTTAGCAGCCCCAGCACTCCTGACAGCGCCACGAGCGCCCCTGCAACCGCCCTTAGCGAGAAGTGGGCTAACCAGGGCCCAGCAGGCCGCGAAGCCGAGAGCCGCTAGCTCACCAAATCAAGGTCACCAATCAAGGAGACCCCGCTGCTCCGGCCTCCCCGCCACCTCCCCCGGTCGCATCGCCTCCTTGACCAGCCTCCCCGCCATCTCCCCCGGTCGCATCACCTCCCTGACCACCGCTCCCTGAGGAGCTTCCCGCCTTCCCCGCCGCTGCGACCCCCGAACCGCCTCCCCCGAAGGGAGGAGGGATCTCCGAATCCGGGGGTTGATCCTTGGCGCAGGCCACCAAGGAGGATGTCAGGAGAGTAAGAGGCCAGAGCCAACGCATCAATCCACAGCATGGCAGAGCCAGCGCCAGAGGTGAACCTACCTGTCCTGCGGCGGAGGTCATCAAGGCCACATCCCTGTTCCCTTGATCCGGAGACGCAGGGCACGCAGCGCCACCAGATCCAGCGTAGCCAGGAAAGTCTGACGCTCCTCGGTCACCTCGATGGCTAGCACCTCGCAGAGATCCACCACCGCTTGCCGCGCATCCGCCAGCGCTTGCTCCTCGGCGGTACATCGTCGCTCCTCCGCAGCGAGACGCTCAGCTCGCTCCCGTTCCGCTTGCTCGGCAGCCCAACGCTCCCGCTCCTCCGCCGCTCGCTCCCGCTCCTCGGCCACTCGCCGTTGCTCTTCGGCCATGCGCTCGCGTTCTTCGGCGGCAAGACGCTCCGCGCGCTCTCGCTCCGCTCCCTCTTCCGCCGTTCTCCGAAAGGCTCGCTCTTCCTCTTCCCCCTCCTGGTAGCTCAGAACCAGCAACGTTCCCTGCCGGTCCCTCGCCACCCGCAGCTGCTCCTCCTTCACCAGGAACCACGCCCCCACGCTCTCGCTCCACACGGGACCATCCCCCGCATACATCCGCTTCAGCTTCCCTCCCGACACCTTCCGGTACAACTGCAGCAGGTACGGCTCCGAGGCAGGGCTTCTCCCTTCCAGCACCAGCGGGTCAAATAGCAACAACTCGTCCACCCCTAGCATCGCGTACTTCGCCGGTGCGTGCTCGTAGTCCTTGCTCCAGTTCGATGCCGATACCACCTCCACCACGAACACCGGCACCGGCGTCTCAGCTCGGTAGGCATGCCATCGATCGACGCTCGGATCCTTCACCGGGCAGGGCAGCACGTACACATCCGGACGCACGCCCACCCGCAGGTCATCCTCCCTCAGGGAGAAATCCTGCTCCGAACCTACTGTCCAGTCCTTTCCTTGTTCGGAAAGCAGGCGTTGCAAACAGGGAATCAGATGGGAAAGGAGGAGGAACGTGCGGAAGGAA